>JAKAAL010000089.1 GCA_021802375.1 Bacillota bacterium
GCAGCCCAGTATACACCGCTTCAAGCAATGGCGGCTGTGGGACTGGGGTCGGAACTTTTTGCCCCGGATGTAATGGGACGGATTGCTACAGACCTGGACCGCCCGTCATATAACCATATGCATCGGCTTAATCTGACCTTTTGGACCGTTCATGCTGAAAGTGATGAACCACGTCACTACCAATTATGCCGGGGCATCCTGGAACAATTTTCAGAGCCAGCGGACTTAAGTATGATGCGGGAAGTGGGACAAAATATCGCAGACTCAGAATGTGCGATGTATACTGGGCTGCATGAGGAAATGATGTTAATCGACGACGTGACTTAAGGGGCGAGAAGGCTGTGGGGACGGCGCGCTTTGCGTACAATTGGGCATGGGATCAGTGGCAACAACAATATGCCGCGTGGCCATCTAATCCGGCCTGGCCCAAGCCGTCAGACGCCGCCCTGCGGCGTCAACTCCATGCCATCAAAGCGGACCCGTGTCCTTGGATGCTCGACGTGACGAAAAACGCCGTGCAGAGGGCGATCATCCACTGGGGCCCAGCGGTTCAGAATTTCTTAGCCGGCATCGCCGAGCATCCCACGTTCAAGAAGAAGGGCCGTCATGGTAGCTTTTTGCTCACGAACGACCAATTCACCTGTCAAAGGCCGCAAGGTGCACATCCCGAAGCTGAGGTGGGTGCGCCTGCACGAAGTGGTGCGCTTTGTCGGAAACGGGTTGTCCGGCACCAACTCTCGGACCGCTGACCACTGGTTTCTCCGTATCCCCGTCGAAATCCTGGATCCGCCCATCGTTTCCCGCACAACCCAGTGGTGGTCGGCGTGGATTTGGGGGTCTCGGCGCTCGCGACGCTGTCCACTGGAGAGAAAATCGTGGGACCCAAAGCCTATGGAGCTGCCTTGAAAAAACTCCGCCGGTTATCGTAATAGTTCAGTCGGCAGATGGAAGCCACCAAAGTGTGCGCCGGGCTGAAGCCCGGCCAACCGATCCCGAAAGGGATGTCCACTCCCTGGCTTCGCAACAGGCAAAAAACGCCGCGGCGTATCGCCCGGCTACAGGCGCGGATTGCGAACATCCGGGCAAATGCCTGGCACCACCTCACCACGATGCTCGGGGACCGCGTCGATGTCATCGCCATCGGGGATCTCAACGTGGTCGGGATGCTCAAAAACCATCCTCTTGCCCAGGCGATTGCGGATAGGGGCTTTGGCGAATTGCGCCGTCAGTGGCAATACAAGGCGGCCCAGCCGGGAAAAACGGTCATCGTCGTCAACCGCTGGTATCCCAGCCGCAAAACGTGTTCGTCGCGTGGATGCAAAATGCCGAAAATGCCGCTCGCTGTGCGGGAGTGGACGTGCTCAGAATGTCACACGCATCACGACCGCGACCTGAATGCGGCAATGAATTGACAACACGTGGGCGACCGATCCTTGCGATCCTAAGAAGCCGTGGCGCGATGCAACAGGAAGATGGCGACGGATTCGGTCAGCAATGATCAAAATTGGATAAGTCCATCAGAACGGGGTGAGGCATGGAGCAATCGCGAGGTTGCCGTATGCGTGTTAACGTTGTGTTGCGCTTCGTAGCGAGACCCACCGGAGTTATGTCAATAACGATGCCCAATGCTAAATCCGTTCAGTGGGGACGGGCCTCCTCGGAAATTCTCAAAAATGTTTCCGTTAGTGTCCCGCTGCTTTATCACTAAACGCTTCTAAGAATTTTTGGGCAGCCAGACACAGATATCTTTCCTTGGAGTATGCAAATACCAGGGTGCGGGTGGGTGCTGATTGAATAGGTACATACTTAGGACTCCCCTTATCTTGATGAGCCACCATTTTAGGTATCACTGTGATGCCTAACCCGTGTGCCACTAAGGATTGAGCGGTCTCAATACTGCTTGTCTCGTACGCGATGTGAGGTTGAAACCCCTGTTCGGCACAAATTTGCAACACCGTTTCACGAAAGCCGAAGCCTTCTTTTAAAAGGACAAATGGCATATTGGAAACCTGTACCAGATCAAAACTACTCTGAGAAAATTCCGAAGTTGATGAGATCCAATCGAGCACTGTTTTCGACATCCACTCCTGTTCTGTCTGGGGGAGAGCGAGGAGCAATGGCTCAGTCAACAGCGGAGCATAGGTTAACTGAGGATTTTTCAACGGCAGAGACAAGATCGAAAAATCCACCTCACCTTTCTTCGTGAAGTCTTCTAACTGCTCCGAGGATGTTTCAACCAGCCGGATGCGCACCTGAGGAAATCGTTTACTGAATACTTGGAGGAGTGGCGGTAGTACATGCCCTCCCGTAATCGCCGTCGTACCGATCGACAACTCTTGCCCGATGCCATGGGAGTGCTCTTTCATCTCTCTCTCCAAATCTTCGTCGAGTCGGATAATACGTATGGCTTTTTCAACAAAATTTATCCCCTCAGGAGTAGGAGTAATGCCTGTATGGGTCCTAAAAAACAGACGAACACCCAAATGCCGTTCGAGTTTAGCAATCTGCTGACTGAGGGATGGTTGGGCGACGCGCAATAATTCCGCCGCTCGGCTGAAACTTTTTGTCTCATTGACAGCCACAACATATTTCAGTAGTCGAATGTCAATCATCAAACCCCTCCACTATAGGTGCAATCTATCAAACATATAGATTATATACTGTAGACATATGATGTGCAAAGACGGTAGGCTTATGGCATCAACTTACGAGTGTTGAGAAGGAGGATTTTTAAATGGGAAATCAGTGGGATGCGGATCACTATGATAATAAGCTGAGGTATGTATCAGAAATGGGTAAAGGAGTGGTTTCATTGTTGGATCCGAAACCGGGAGAAGTCATCCTTGATCTCGGTTGTGGAACAGGGGATTTGAGTCACGAAATTGCTACGTCTGGGGCGGTCGTGGTCGGACTTGATCTTTCGCAGACCATGATTCAACAGGCGCGCCATAAGTATCCGCATTTGCACTTTGCGGTAGGCAATGGGGACAGTTTTCGCATGGATACGCCCTTTGATGCCGTGTTTTCTAATGCTGCGTTGCACTGGATGAAACATCCTTCCAGCGTGGTCGCGTGCGTTTGGAACGCATTATCTCCAGGTGGGCGGTTTGTTGCGGAATTTGGCGGAAAAGGCAATGTGGAAACCGTTATTGGTGCTTTGGAACGTGCCCTGAAGGAACTAGGCCTCGCATCCCTGAATAGAAATCCGTGGTACTTTCCCAGTATTGGGGAATATACCCATAGACTAGAAAAACAGGGCTTTCAGACGACCTGTGCGATCCACTTTGACCGTCCCCACGTGCATGCCTGATGGGGATCAAGGGTTGGAACACTGGCTGAATGGATTTGCGGAAAGTTATCTGCAAGGATTAGATCAACCAACCCGTACCTGCGTGATGGGGCGTACGAAGGAATTAAGCCGTCCAAAACTATACAAAAATGGCCAGTGGTATATTGACTATAAACGTCTACGCATTGTAGCGGTCAAACCATAGTCCTTGTTACGAAATGGCCAGTCATCCTATCCAAGCGCGATTCTACTGGTGCACCCGTCATCAGTAGATGTGCTCCACAAAGACCGATTAATGTTAGGTCTCACGGTATCTGGCCAAAAAAGTCTCGGATTGACTGTCTGGGGGATCCTGCCATGAACGGATGCGATGCCGCCACGACGGACGCGCTTGATGCCAGGGTTTTTGTCTGAGAGCGCCCAGGTTCCGAGCGCGATTGCGCGGCTGGGCGAACTCTGGACCTGAGCGCTTTCGGGCGATCCGCTCGCGTATTGAGCGTCCGTATAGAGCCTTTGGGAGCGGATACTCAATGGGAGAAAAACCGAGTCAATTCTGACCAAACACCGTGACACCCGACACGATTAATCCACGCGAAAGAGATCGGCGGTTACCGATGAAACCCATGAGCTTTTCGAGAATTTCTGGAAACTCTGCGCCCGAAAGGGAAAAACCTTAATTACAGTTGAACAAGGAATTGATTCGGGATGTCGCATCCAAACCCTATGACAAATGTCATGCGGTTTGGGTGGCAGATGTGACTACGTTGCGACGCGAGGGGCTTCTAGAATATTTACAGTAGCACTGGCGAAAAGAGGTAAGTAACAGTGGAATCGGTGACCTCACTGGAATGTCATGCTTTGACTTTACACTACGGCCGGGCCGCAGCTTTGGATCATGTGACCTTTGAATGTAACCAAGGTGAAGCCGTGGGTCTTTTAGGACCCAACGGCGCGGGAAAGACCACATTGATCAAGTTGTGTTTAGGATTGCTGTCCCCAAGTCATGGCACCGTCAAACTATTGGGAAAGGACCCTAAAGTCGCGGTGCGAACCGGAATCATGGGAGCGATGTTACAACATACCCATCTTCCGGGAGACGCTACGGTAGCCGAATTGTTGAAGTTTCAACGGGCACTTTATGAACGCCCCCTCTCATTGGATGTGGTTGTCGGCACGGCGGGAATTTCCGAGATTTTTAACAAACGCACCGACAAGTTGTCCGGAGGCCAAATTCGGCGCGTGGAATTTGCTATGGCGATCGCAGGAAACCCCGCCATATTGTTTCTTGATGAACCGACAGAAGGTATGGATTTGGCGACCCGACAGGAGTTCTGGCATCGTTTGGATGTACTCAAAAATTATGGCGCCACGGTTCTGTTTGCTAGTCATGATTTAACAGAAACGGATCGTTATGCTGACCGTATTTTGTTGCTGGATCATGGGCACAAAGTCGCGTTTGACAGACCCGAACAATTGAAACGCAGTCTCGGGATGCCTCGGATCCGATTTCGCTTGCAAGTACCGTTGACCGTGGAGGATTTGTCGCAACAACTGCGGTGCCGAGTAATATCGGAGTCTGGAGGTTATGTGGCTTTGACTCCCCATCTAGATGAAACACTGAGGGCGATCGTCGCGTTGCCTCAACAGGCCAATCATTTTGCTTTGGAAGATTCGGGGCTGGATGAAATTTTCAGTCATTTGACAACAGTGCGTGTTGGGGGTTCACAGCGATGAAGAAATTGTGGGAAGCAATTAGTTTAGACATGCACCGTACGCTTCGAAATCGCCAATTTGTCTTTTTTACCCTATTAATGCCAGTGGGCTTTTACATCATATATAGTCGGATGTATTCGTCCTCATCTCGATTTCAAGGTACGAGTTGGGGCGCGTATTATATGGTGTCCATGGCCTCATTTGGCGCCATTGGGGTCTTACTTAACACCACGGGAACCAGAGTGGCCCGAGAACGCATGACCGGCTGGCCGTTGTATCTGGCTGCTACTCCCTTGACTGCCACCCGCTACGTGGTAGCCAAAATATTTGTGGCGCAAGTGACCGCGCTTGGAAGTATCGTGATAGTGTTTGTTACAGGGATATTGTTTAACCATGTGCAGATCGCATGGGGCGACTGGGGGGTGCTTGTGGCGGAAGTTTGGCTCGGAGCTATTCCATTTGCTGCCCTGGGATTAATGCTGGCGTATCTTATGGGACAAAGCGCCATTAATTACGGCGTAACCGTCGTCTATCTGGCTGGTTCTTTTCTTGGGGGACTATGGACTCCCCTGAAATTTTTACCACCTTCGTTGCAACATTTTGGTAAACTATTGCCAGCCTACCAAGAGGCAGCAATGGCCTGGGGAAGTTTGGCCCATGTGTCGTTTGACTGGGGACGTCCGCTGACATTGTTGGGGTATACCATAGTTTTTGGAGGAATTGCGCGATGGCTTTTTGTGCATCAGCAAAGGATAGGGAATGACTAAGTTTTCCACCGACGACGCGGTCCATCGGTGGCGATCATCGCCGTGGTGGATAGCTTTGGGTTTTCTTGTTTATTTAGGCTATCCTTTAGCGGCCACTTTAAATTCCCATACGCGTACCATCAGTCTTAAACTCTTAGGCTTAATAGGCATTTTGGTTTTCGTAACGATTTATGTATGGCACTATCGAACCGCTGGCATACAAACACGGTCAAAGATTTTGGTGACGGCAGGACTTTTTGCCGTGCTAGGCACGGTGTTGACGGTGATGGTAAATGATGCTTATGGATGTTACTTTGTATACGGCGGCGTTGTTTTGGCAGCGCTTAAAGATTTTAAGCAATTTGCGTTGCTAGGAATTGTTATCCTGTTGTGGGGCACCAGTGTCGCACTAACGTTAGGAGACTCCCTAGTTGCAGCCACCCTGACATTCATTCCCTTCTTTTTGATTATGGTCATGATTTGGGGAACCTACCGGTATATCGAAATGAACAATGATCTGGTGAAATCACAAAACCAGGTGAAACAGTTGGCGAAAGGCCAAGAACGGTTGCGCATTGCCCAGGACCTGCATGATGTACTCGGTCAATCATTATCGGCCATTGTCCTACGATCAGAGCTGTTGGGTCGTGTGGCGCCCCCCTCGATCCAAGAAGAATTGCACCGCATCGAACTTTTGGCGCGCCAAGCTTTGGTTGAAGTACGGCAAGTAGTTCAAGGCCACCACGAGCCGACGATGGTCAGCGAATTGCTTCAAGCAAGCCTAATTCTAGAACAGGCTGGGATTCTCCCGGTATTACCGAATCATCCAGCTGATTTGCCCGTCCTGATTGACCAAACTTTGGCATTGGTACTTCGAGAAGCAGTGACCAACGTGGTCAGGCACAGTCATGCGACGCAGTGCGTTATTCGCTATGGGAAAGACGCCGATCAAGTAACCCTATCGATTGAAGACGATGGAATAGCAGAAGGCAATATGCATCCTGGACAGGGCATTGTTGGGATGCGGCAACGTGTAGAGTCCTTAGGGGGACGGATCGAGTTTTTCACCTTCCCCACCGGTGGAGTTAAGCTGGCAATAATTGTTCCTTGTGAAACGGAAAGGGGGTTCTGATGCGTGATCCGGGTGGTGATTGCCGAAGACCAGTTTTTAGTGCGGGATGCTTTAGCGCGTTTATTAGCCATGGAACCGGATTTTGCCGTCGCGGGGCAAGCCCGGGACGGACATGAGTTATTGGCATTAGTGGAACAAACGCATCCTGATTTATGTCTGGTAGACATTGAAATGCCAGGGAAAGATGGGTTGGAGGCATGCGCGGAAATTCATCGACGGTATCCCGACGTGGCATTGGCCATTCTCACCACATTCGGACGACCAGGCTATCTGAAAAGAGCCCTCGACTCTGGGGTGCGGGGGTACTTAGTGAAAGACCTTCCCGTAACCGAACTGATCCAGCAAATCCGGGTCATGATGCAGGGTCAACGGGTAATCGATCCACAACTGGCTGTGGATGCTCTCTATCGGGGCGACAATCCGCTGTCTTCCCGGGAAGTGGAGCTATTGCAATGTGCTACAGACCATCAGACCATAAAAGAAATGGCCCGCGCTCTTTTTCTCAGCGAAGGAACCGTGCGCAACTATCTATCCGTAATTTATCAAAAACTCGCAGTTTCAACACGCAGCGAGGCTATCGCCAAAGCTTGTGAGATGGGTTGGCTATAGACCATGGCCATCAACGCAAAAAGGGCCTGGTTATGGCAGAAATATTTCTAAAAACGGTTTGGCATCTGCCCTGAACCGGGATTGCGGCTGGTTAGGCGGTAACGGATCTACCCAGTTCGAGTCCTGGGAGTGATAGGATACCCACATTTGGGCTTCTTCCTTGCTGGTACAAGCACTAATCGGTTTTGATTGCAATTTGTCCTGTGCTCGCTGCAGTGCGCCCACTTGATCCCGCAGTATTTTAACGATGACCGGGTGGGTAGGGCGAAATCCAGTCCAGGCGATGAACTGATCAGGCAACGCATTGTTTCGGCTGTGGTTGCACGCGCGGCAGGCAATTACGCAGTTGTCCAAGGATGTTTGCCCACCCCAGCAGATGGGGATGACATGCTCCAGCGTCGAGCCAACTCCATGGCACCAGGCGCACCGTA
Source organism: Bacillota bacterium (assembly GCA_021802375.1). Next base: position 7,921 of record JAKAAL010000089.1, read on the forward strand.
GCCCATCCCTTTGCCGCACCTGCCGATAAATACGGCGATACGCGAGTGGCCGATAGTTGAGGTGTAGGATTCCCGATTCAAAGCGAGCCAATCCATCTCGGAGATTTTGCTCCACTTTTTCCATGGTGCATGGAGATAGTGGACGCCCATGCAAATCCACCACAGGTACCAAATCCGGTTCTAATTCAGCCAACATTCACCCTACCTTTGAATAGCGCCTCTATCTTTATTATACCTAGGGAAAAATTTTTTCGCCACGGTTTGTCCAATGACTCCAAAGAGCAATGTCCTTTATATGTCGAGCGATGAAACGTGGCGGCAGAAGCCTCATTGTTAATGGTTGAAGCAGAATCATCAATCAAATTGACCGCGATTTCACAAGAAGGGGGAGGCCCAGGCGGGAATCGTCGGCTAGGACATCAGATATCGGAAGACAGTACGACCCGCGCATTTCCAGACCAAGGGAGTGCGCGGGTGTGGTTGGTTATGATTGGGCATCCTGAATTGGTTTGGGCAATAAATGTGCCACATAAGGGGGCAAAGTAAACGACATTTCGTGTACTTTTCGGGTGTACCACCGCGTTTCCCACGCGACATCTTGAACGGGGTGAATCGGGTCATATTTTTTGGAACCGGCGGTAAAGGTGAAAAGAGCGCCCGGATAGGTTGGCACAGTACACCAATAGACGCGGCACAGGGAAAATTTCTTTATAACATCTTCGGTCACCATCGAGACCACTTCAGGGTTATAAAAGGGTGCCCCCGTCTGCTGTACATAAATGCCGTCCGGTTTGAGGGCTCGATACAGCTTGTTGTGGAATTCGGGTGTGTATAGGACGGTGCCCGGACCGTTACCTTCAGGATCCGTAGAATCTACCAAAATGACATCAAACTGGCCTTCTGACGCGTTGTCGAGGAAAAGACTCCCATCCTCTTCGACGAGGGTTAACCGGGGATCATCGAGGGCCACAGTATGGGTGGGAAGATATCGGCGGGACACTTCTACCACCATGCGGTCGATTTCGACTAGCGTGACCTGCTTGACCGCCGGGTATTTCAGTACCTCTCGGGCCAATCCTCCGTCGCCGCCACCGATGATCAGGACGGTTTCTGGATGAGGATGCGCCGTAAGAGGCACTAACGCCAACATCTCATGATAGATAAACTCATCTCCGGATGTCGTTTGCATTATGCCGTCGAGTACCAAAGAAGGTCCGAATTGCTCGGTGTCCAGTACCTGGATATGCTGATAACGGGATTTTCCGGAGAATAGCTGTTGGGTAATCTTCCACTTAAGACGATGCGCGGGTGACGCACTTTCCTCAAACCACAATGCCAATCCTACTCACTCCTTAAGGGTGCTCGATTGATGATGACGGTCCGTAGTGAGAGTGGGTGTAGAGTCTCGACCACGGCTCCCATAACGTTAAGAATACCACGAAATATGGAGGTAACGGCAAGGACCGAGGTATCCTGTTACTTCTGGCAAAGGAAACTCACGGCCTCTGTCTACGTGGTCTATATGGCGGTCTTGCTGTGGAGCGTCATGCAAGCCGTGGCCCGGCGCAATGCGCTGCAGTGGCAGCTTGTCGTTGCCGTACCCGAATAGGAAGTTATAAGAGGCCCCATCCACTAAACACATCAAAGAATTGTTGACGCCGGTTGCCATCGCCTGTTACCGCGTCGGCAACACTACCCATCGCGTACTCAGGGAGTTGACCTGGGTTCAGCGTTTGGCCTGTCTGCTGTTGGAAATCGAACCACGGCGGATAGCCGCCGTGCCGTCAGGATAGTCAAAAAAGTTTGGCGTCTACCTCTGGGTCAGGGTGCGAAATACGGGTTTCAACGCTGAGGATCGCACTTCCCGTTTATATAAGGGCATTTTCCACTCCGGTAACTTTCGTAACCAGGGTTCGGGGCTGAGCTGTTCGGGGACCAACGCTCCAGTTTCCCTGATTTCTCTTGAGAGCATCAATTCTACCGCAATCACCGACGGAATGCCTGCTTGCCACACGGTGGCGTTAGCTTCCATGTCCTGCCAACTTGTTGCATGTGACCCTAATGTATAAAGATACCATTCCACGGAATCGCCATCGTATGTCTGACCACGAACCCAGGTCCCGACACACGAGGTGCCTTCAAATGCGTTGGCCAAATCGGTGGGAGTTGGCAATAGGGCGGTAACTACATTGCGGGGTACAACTTTGACGCCCTTTATGTCAATAGGCTCTTCGGAGTCTAACAAGGTAACGGCAAAGTATCGAGTTGAATATTGCGACTATGTGCCGCAGGCGCACTTGATGATGAAGGGGCCGGGAGGGCGGTCCGTGGTCGGGCGGCTTCGTGCGATCT
>JAKAAL010000090.1 GCA_021802375.1 Bacillota bacterium
ATACTGCCCGCTGATAACTTTTGATGGTTAGACGTAGTGATGTCTAGTGTTTGAGTGAAAAGTACTGGACAAAAATCTCGTAATAACCCGACCGCAGTCAGTGAACCCCCAGCCAGAAAAAACCCGACAATAAGCGGCACCTTAATGCCAAACCGATCCGTGAAGCGACCCATGGGTACTAACAGTACCACGGTAAGGGCGCCACTGCCAACCAACAACTCGGCAAATTGCCAGTGACTAAAGTGTAGGACCCGTGACACGAAGGGTTGCAGAATGGGAAGCATCACGCCCATGGTCATATTTTGAACAAACATGCCCGGGAGCACCGCACGGAACGGTTTTAAGGTCTTAAACCAATGATGAACCCGGTTGCCCGTCTCATGAATCTGGAACAAACGCGGGTCGTAGACCACAACCGTCAGGCTAAATGCAAGAAGATCTGCCATGATTAGCACTAAAAAGGCGGTGCGATCTCGCCCCTGCAACAAAAAATTAATAAGCACAGGGCCAAGACCCGCTCCGGTCAGCCAAGCCGCAAACACCAGACCCATCACCGAAGCTCTGCGGTCAGAAGCGGTCAGCCGATTGGTTCCCGTGACCACGGCCGGCCAGTGTGTGGCCGTGCCTATTCCAAGAATCGCCACGAACACGATGACCCAGTCGGGACTATGGGTGTTCATGGCCCCAATTAACGCCAAAATTTCCACCGCCACCCCGATGGTAAGCACCCGGGGCGGTCCAATCCGGTCTACCAGCCAACCTGACGGTCCGCGGAACACGGTGTCCAAAAAATAATGACTAGACAGCGCCCACCCGACGATCGTAATCGGAGCGCCGAGCGGTCCGGTCACAAATGCTGGCAACAAGGATACAATCAGGGCGCCACGGGCGAATTCGGCCAGGCCAAGGATGCCCACCAGAATGACATGGGCTCGAGACAACCGATTCTTAGGCTGGAGCATGGGTGCGACGTCCTGACCAGGATTCATTCACCATACTGGCTATGGTAGAGGCGGCTTCGGGGTGTCCCAGTAGCCTCGCCTGTCGGCTCATTGCCTTGAGCTCCCAAGGGTTTTCAAGCAAATACGTAATCAACGGACCGACTTCAGACTCGGTGCGGGCACGCCGTCCGGCCCCGTGGCGAACCAAGAAGTCGGCATTGGCATCTTCTTGACCGGGTATTGGGCGATAAATAAGTATCGGCAATCCGCGACATAGGGCTTCTGTCGTGGTAAGCCCTCCGGCCTTACTCACCAAGAGATCCGAGACCGCCATTAACTCATGCACATTATCCACGTAATCCAATACAACCATGGGGTTTTTGGCGTCTTTACGATATTTCTGCGCCACCTGATGCCGTTCGGGTTCTCGTCCGGCCACCACAATAGTGGTGTGGCCCACGGCCACCTGATCGATGGCTTGCAAAACGGTTTCATACTCCCCAATCGGCATATAAGACCCCCCCATGAAGAGGATCACCGGTCGCTCGTCAATTCCAAGGCCCTCGCGCACTGCCGTCGCATCTACGGGTTGACGAAATCTTTCGTCCACCGGAATCCCCGACACAACGATTTTATCGGGCTCAATACCGCGTTCCATTAATTCCACTCGCATATCCTCACTTCCCACAAAATAGACGTCAACGGCAGGATGGATCCACTGCGAGTGCACACTGTAATCGGTCATGACCACATAATTCACCACATTCAACTTGCCACTTTCAATGAGAGTGGAAACCACGCCTGCCGCCGTAGGATAGGTCGACACAATCACTTTAGGCGGAGACATACTGATTGACTCATAAAACCGATGAATTCCTATGTGATTTAAAACTTGTTGGGTTCCAGATAGCGGATCGATTTTTTGTGTGGTCGTGTAAAACCATCGCCACAATGATGGTGCAAATTTAACACTGTTGAGGTATACCCAGCGAATGGTCCGGTCCAAACGCGGATTCACAAACCGGTAATAGTCTAAGATGCCAAGTTTTAAGTCGGGATTGAGTATCAAGCAATGTAGGGCAATCGCTTTGGCCGCCCGTAAGTGCCCATCACCATAGCGTGCCGCTAGAATCATGACCTCGGGATGCATGGCCACTGTCGCTTCATGGTGATTGGGCAACCAATTCACCCACTCGGTGAGCTCGGTGGTTTTTGGTGAGTCCCAAGATGCTGGATCCATGCGTCACCTCGTTTCCGATGGAGGTCAAGTGGTTTGACCGAACCCATGACTTCCCATAATAATACTACGAACTCATTGTGTCGGGCTTATTGTACGATAGTTCTTGACGATTGTCTCGCGGCGGCCCGAGCTTAGGGAGGACTAGCATTGGACTTAGTACCATTGACATCGCATCCGACCACATTCGAAGTGAAGAAATCGCGGTTCGTCAGCATCACTGAAGCCCTGCGCGAATTGGATCAGGTGGACCTCATCCTTCATCGGGCACAAGCGAGGTGGCCCTTGGCAAACCATTACGTCTACGCCTACCGCCTGCCCGGCGGCATGGATAAGGCCCACGATGACGGAGAACCCCACGGCACTGCAGGCCTACCGATTTTAAACCTACTCGTGCGTCGCAATTTAAACTCGGTCATGGTGGTCGTGGCCCGGTACTTTGGCGGTACCAAGTTGGGGCATGGCGGCCTCATCCACGCTTATCAAAAATCCGCCCAGTTGGCCCTGGATCAGACCACATGGGGACATTTGGTAAAAACCTTGGGAATCGACCTCACCATCAGCTATAAAGACTACGAAACCGTCCGCCGTATCGTCGATCCGCACGCCTTGAGCCTCAGCACAGATTTTGACCGGGATATTCACCTATCGTTGCGGGTGTCGGCAAGCACCTGGCCGTCCCTGGAAGCCAGCATTCGAAACGCCACCAACGGGACCTCACGTGTAGAGACGACCATCCCAGGATGGGACATCGTGCCGCCTCGCATCTGATCAATGCTCAGTACAGCTATAAAATCGGTGTTCAATTGTGATCACCGATTTATTCCTGCCCCGAAGCCGAGAGCGTGCTCTCGGGTGTCGTTTCGTGTCTGACAGGCGTGACTTTCCCACCGATGTCGGGGTGTTCCGGCACCGTCGCGGTCCTTACGGCCCGCGTCGTCCAGCGCCCAGTTCCAGACGAACCGTGCGGTGCCGGCGGCTGGCTTAAAGGACTGAATCTGATCCGGCGTCGGATCGAGCCGGATCCTGTGGGCTAATGTCGGCATGGACGGCCTCCTTTAAGCGCTTGCGATAGTTCCGCAACCCGTACAACCGCACCGAAAACATATGAGAACAAGAATCTCGCACCCATGTTTCTGGCAGTATCGCTCGAACCACTCATAACCAAACCGCGTCAACCGGTCTTTATGGGCCAGAATTATCGTACTGATCTCGCCGGCATCCACGGCATCCATCAGCGCCAAAAACCGCTTGCGCGGAAAATTCATCCCTCCGCCAATCTCTTCGATAAACTCCACGTTGGCAAGGCCGCGTGCGAGGCAGAACTGTTCCAACGCCATCCGCTGGGTTCTTCAGGTCCGATCGTTGGCTTTGACTACTCACCCGGCAATACGCCACGATTTTCCGATCACGTGTGGCTCGATCTGTTGGTGCCGGAAAGCCAGACTTTGATCTTCGGTGTAATAGCGACGGCCTGTGTCGGTCCGACCGGCAGGCTTGAGTCGCCCTGCGCGATCCCACCGTTGGATCGTCTTGATGTTCACCCCGAGCAAGCGGGCGACTTCATGGCTGGCAAATGTGCGGTCCATGACCTATATTCTTACCCCTTTAGGCATAGGTAGGAAAGCTAGGTTATACCTCCCCCATCCCCTCAGATGGTTGTATTGTACCGACGCGAGAGTAAAAATATGCCGGCTTCCGACACTCTAAGAGTCAAGTCGGTACCAGCCAAATCGCGGGCCATCAATGAAACCCAAGGTGGCCTGGTCCAGTTTCTTTTCAATGTCTGCCCCGTAGTTTATGGCGAGGGCGTTAAGATTTTGTTCCATTTGGTCCACCCGCGTGGCGCCAACAATAGCGCTACTCACTTGAGGACGTTCCACCAACCAGCGCAGAGCCAGCGCAACAGGCGTTACCTCACACTCCTCTGCCAATCTTGCCACAGTCTCCGATAGCTCGATCCGCGCCCGATCCAATCGGCGAGCAAATCCGGGATTACGTTCCACCCGGGATCCGGGAGGAATCTTATTGTCGCGATACTTACCGGAAAGAATCCCGCCAGCCAGAGGATAGTAGGCGACAATACCGAGACCTTGGTCAGAAACGAGAGGCACCAGATCCCGTTCGGGTGTCCGGTCTGCCAGGGAGTAGGACGTTTGAATGCCCACAAACGATACCAGATTCAGCCGCTGACTCAGTCCCAGCGCCTTCATGAGTTCCCAGGCTTCATAGTTGGACGCGGCAACGTATCGCACCTTTCCCGACTTTACCATCTGGTCGAGCGTGCTCAGAGTTTCTTCCAACGGGGTATTCGGATCAAAAGTATGCACGTAGTACAAATCTATATAGTCGGTATCCAAACGCTGCAAACTTGCCTCAAGCTCTTGCATCAGATGGCGTCGAGACGTACCGTGGCCATAAACTCCCTCACGTACCGGTAGCCCGGCCTTGGTCGACAACACCACTTGGTTGCGTCGATCCCGGAGAGCCTGGCCAATAATTCGTTCGGATTCGCCTCCGCAGTACCCATTTGCGGTATCTAGCAACGTGACGCCATGGTCTAGCGCCGCGTGAATAATCTGGATCGACGTCTCCTGATCCGCCCGACCTCCAAACGCATTGGTCCCGAGGCCAATTTGGGACACGATCAATCCACTCGCCCCTAAATGTTTGTATTGCACCGCCTCATCCTCCTGCCTCGATGTTTTGCTCGGAATGCGGTCCCTCGCCATGGTGGTCTCGACTCGTAGGAGCCATGTCGCCCGCCACTGGTCCTCTCATAGCGCGGCGGCGACGTCTCAGTACCGAGCACGCATTCGCGCCGCCGCTGATCTAATTCGTCTGGCTATTGGTCTAGGACCGGGTAGCACTCACCCAGCACGCGGAGCCATTCGGTATCCGAACCGGCATCGGCCACGGCCTTGACCACGCGTTGGGAGTCACCGGTAATATCCACCCAAAATCTAAAGGCAAATGGGACACCTGGTCGCGGCCTAGATTCCACCTTATTCATATTAAGGCCGTGCCGGCTAAAATGCTCCAACACTGTGACTAAGCTCCCCGGTACGTTAGGTACGTCAAAGATGATGCTGGTTTTATACACTCCTAACGGGGACGGGTGTCCGCTGACGGGATCCTGGGACAGCAACCAAAACCGCGTCCGATTATCTTTGTGGTCATGGATATTGTCTGCCAGGATATTGAGGCCGTAGAGATTACCGGCTAAGGGACTCGCAATTGCAGCCACCCCGCCCGGCGCCTCACTCTCTGCAAGTTCACGGGCGCTCCCGGCCGTGTCCAGCGTCGGTTCGGCTCGCCACCCCCGTCGACCCCAATAGCCGCGACTTTGCATTAAGGCCTGGGGATGAGAGCGGACCACCGTGATGTCCTCCAACGTGGTTCCCGGGCGGGCCAACAGGGACAGCCGTACCGGCTGCACCACTTCCGCGCGAATTCCTAAGGCGGCTACGCCGTTGGTTAAAAGATCCAAAACGTCATAGACGGGCCCACGATAGGCATTTTCAATAGGCAACAGCCCCATTGACTCGGGCCGTGCAGTCAGAGCCTCTACCACGTCCTCAAATGAGGACATAGGCACTGCCCGCGTTTGTGGCCAATGACTTAAGATAGCCGCCTCGCTAAAACACCCCGGCTCCCCTTGGTAAAATATGCTGGCACCATAGTTCATACCCTCGCCTCCGTATAGATCGGCACCCCGTGAGAACGCGCATAGCCAAAAAAAGCTGCACCCAGTTGGTTCGTAATCGGACCTACCTTTCCAGCCCCAATTTGACGGCCGTCACAGGACACCACACCGATCACCTCGGCGGCGGTTCCGGTCAAAAAGCATTCATCAGCAGTATACACATCGTGCAGGGTGATGGGCGTTTCATGGGCCCGTACACCCCGTTCCTGGGCCAAGTCGAGCACGACCTGACGGGTAATTCCGTTTAAAATTCCCGAGTAGGTGGGTGGGGTGTACAAGGTGCCAGCTTTCACCAAAAACACGTTGTCGCCGGTGCCTTCCACCACCTGCCCGGATTGATTCAGAATTAAGACCTCTGCGAGGCCTCGTAAGTTGGCTTCAATCTTAGCCAACACGCTATTAAGATAGTTGAGCGATTTAATGGCAGGGTTCAGGACATCGGTACCCGGGCGCCGAATTGAAACAGATGCCAGCTCCATACCCCTTTGATATAGGTCCTCCGGGTATAACCGAATCGTATCTGCGATAATGATGACCGTGGGTCGCACGCATTTACTAGGGTCTAGTCCGAGATCGCCCGGCCCTCGGGATATGACCAGGCGAATGTAGGCATCGTGGAGCCCATTGGACCGTACCGTGTGCACCACCGCGTCACTCAGTTCATCCTTCGTATAAGGGATTTCTAATAATAGCGCTTTGGCTGAATCGTAAAGGCGGTCAAGATGCTCAGATAGTTTGAACACACGTCCTGAATAGGCTCTGATCCCTTCGAAGATACCGTCGCCGTACAAAAACCCGTGATCAAAGACCGATACCGACGCCCGTGATGCCGGAACTAATTCCCCATTGATGAAAATTAACCGTTCTTCCGCTGGCTCCATGCTTCTCGCTCCTCTTTTGGTCCTTGCGCTATTGTCTATCCTTCGAGCACGGTGGATAGCGATTGCCCGGCTGGTACCATCGGATACACGTGTTCGTCTTCCGGGATGGCCACTTCGATAAGTACCGGTCCATCCACAGTCGAGGTAACCGCGAGCGCTTCCCGTAGACCTTCAATGCTATTCACCGAAAAACCTTGGATTCCAAAGGCCTCGGCTAACTTGGCAAAGTCAGGATTGACTAGGTGCACCCCATGGCGTCGTTTCCCATGAAAGAGATCCTGCCACTGGCGTACCATGCCATGCCCTTGATTATTTAACACCAGCATCGTGACCCCAATTTGATATTGAGCGAGTGTGGCGAGTTCCTGTAGATTCATCTGGAAGCTACCATCGCCCGCCACCAGCACGACTCGACAATCGGGCAAGGCCACCTTGGCCCCCATCGCCGCCGGAAATCCATAACCCATGGTTCCGGCTCCGCCCGAGGTCAGAAACCGTCGCGGGCGGTCTCGGGGAATACATAACGCCGCCCACATTTGGTGCTGACCCACTTCGGTAACGATGACGTCATCGGCATCGATCAGGTCCTGGAGGACGTATAAGACGTTCGGGGTGGCGATGGTCCCTACCGGTGCCGACGGAACCCGCAGCGGGTGGCTGGCCGCCCACTGCGCAATCGTTTGACGCCAAGCCGTGTGCTTGCGTTCAGGCACGATGCGTGCGAATCGCGGCAACACCTGGCTCAAATCGCCATGCATTACCACGTCCGGGCGCACCAATTTGTTAATCTCGGCATGATCTACTTCAATGTGGATGATCCGGGCCTTCGGTGCAAATTCATCGAGTTTTCCGGTCACCCGATCATCGAAGCGCACTCCACAAGCAATAATCAAATCGGCCTCCTGCATCGCGTGATTGGCGTGCCAAGTGCCATGCATCCCCAACATACCGAGCGATAATGGATGCGAACTCGGAAAGCCACCGAGACCTAATAGCGTGGTGGCGACTGGACAATCCATCCGTTCGGCAAGTTGCCGAATCCAAGGGGCGGTGCCGCTCGAGACCACTCCGCCCCCGATGTAAAACACAGGTCGTTCGGATCGTTCCAAATAGGCGCGAGCCCTTGCCCAAGCCAAAGGCTCAGGCCTCCAGGCTGGCTTCTCACGACGATTGGGCGGGACCACCAGATCCGTCTTTACCTCGGCCAGTTGGATGTTTTTAGGAAACTCCACTACCACTGGACCCGGTCGGCCGTCTGCGGCCACCCGATAGGCGTCATGGAAAATGGAAACAATTTCGTCGACCTCTGTAATCCGCCAACTATGCTTCACCACGGACATCGTCATCGCGAACAAATCTGCTTCTTGAAATGCATCGGTCCCGATCAATGTAGTGGGCACCTGACCCAAGACTAATACCACCGGCACCGAATCTGTCATCGCGGTGGCTAGACCCGTAATCACATTGGTACCGCCCGGACCAGACGTTGCTAGTGCTAAGGCAGGCTTCCCCGTTACCCGCGCGTACCCATCCGCTGCGTGAATGGCTGCGGATTCGTGACGAGTCACGATAAGTTCCAGTGAATCCTGGTACGCCACCATCGCATCCACCAATGGTAGAATTGCGCCACCGGGGACTCCAAAAACCTTGGAGATTCCTAGGTTCTGGCAGGTTTTCCATGCCAATTCTGCTCCCGTCATGGCGTTATGCCTCCCTCTATGTCTCTAAGTGTTTGACAACGGCCTGTGTCATAGATTCCGTCGAGTCGCTGCCACCAATATCGGGGGTTCGTACCCCGGATCTTAAGGTCTCTTTGACTGCGGCTTCGACTGCATCGGCCGAGGTGTCATCTTGCCACGACCAGCGCATCAAGGCCGCCAGTGACAAGAGTGCGCCCACGGGATTGGCAATTCCCCGACCTGCAATATCGGGGGCGGATCCATGGACGGGCTCGAAGAGTCCCCGGGTACCGGGTTGCCCGGCCACGGACGAGGATCCGAGGAGGCCGAGACTTCCCACCAGCCCGCCGGTTAGATCACTCAAGATGTCGCCAAAGAGGTTTTCGGTAACCACCACTTGAAATCGATCGGGATGGATGACCAGATCCATAGCCGCCGCATCAACCAGTCGGTGGATCACCGGGACCGCAGGAAAATCGCGGCGCACCTGCTCCACGGTCTCGCGCCACAACCGCGAACTCTCCAAGACATTGGCCTTGTCGATGGAAGTTAACGGCGCTCCCACTCGTTCCGCATAGTGAAATCCCAAACGCACGATGCGATCAATTTCATAGCGATGATAAATCATGGTATCGAGGGCCCATCCCTGATCCCCGTCGCCACCTCGTTCCCGGGGTTCACCGAAGTAGGCTCCCCCGGTCAATTCCCGAATAATAAGTCCTTTGACTCCGTGAGGGCGCTTAAGCGGCGACTGGTCCTCCAACCCGGGAAAAATCTCAAATGGTCTCAAATTGGCCCAGAGACCCATGTAGCGGCGAAGTTCCAAAAGGCCGGTCTCGGGACGCGGTTCCCCCGCCCACTTTGGCCCTCCGACCGCTCCCAACAGCACTGGACATCCCTGATCGACCGCTTCCAATGTCTCGGCCGGAAGCGGAACCCCGGTTGCATCAATCGCCGCCCCTCCGATGAGTCGGTGCGCCACCTCAACCGGACGGGACGATAGCCGAGATAAAGCTTCCAACACGCGTAGTGCAGCCTCTGTGACTTCGGGACCAATCCCGTCGCCGGCCAAGACCAAAAGCTTTCTAGTTGTCATCTTTTATGCCACAACGCCTTTCCGGCTTTTTTCTCGAGCTCGGCTCAACGCCTGATGCAGGGCCAAAGCCGAAGCTTTTAGCACGTCGCTATCGGTGGATTGGCCAGCGTACTCGATGGAGTCCACTACCACCGACACCCTAACCGCCGCGAGGCCGCCTTCACCCGGCGACACCGGGATCAGCTGGTAATCCGACAATTCGGCATCGGGGTGGTCCACCGCACGACTAATGGCTTGGAACAGGGCGTGGACCGGCCCGTCGCCACTGCCCGAATCTTCCACTGTCTCGTCCTCTTGACGGATCACCACATGCGCCGTAGGACGTACCTGGGTTCCGGTGGTAACTTGCCATGAGAGGAGCTCACTCGTCGTCACCTCAGCTGTGCGGCCCACGGCATCCTGCCACAAAGCCTCCAAATCATGATCGTTCACCGCAGATTTTTCCTCGGCTAACGCCTTGATGCGGTGTTGCAGATCATCGAGTTGTTCTGCGGTTACCGATAACCCAAGTTCCTCTAACCGTTGACGTAACGCATGGCGCCCGGAGTGTTTCCCCAAGACAAACACCGTGGACCCGATCCCAATACTTTCGGGCGATAAGATTTCGTAGGTACTAGGGTCCTTCAGCATGCCATCCTGGTGGATCCCAGACTCGTGGCGAAATGCATTGCGCCCCACGATGGCTTTGTTAAATTGCACCGGCATCCCGGTTAATCGACTGACCAT
>JAKAAL010000091.1 GCA_021802375.1 Bacillota bacterium
GACGGCGTTTGCGGTTTGTGGCGAATAATGCCCGATTTTTGATTTTGCCGGATGCTCACGTGCCCCATCTGGGGTCTCGCGTGTTGGGGTTGGCCTTGCGCCGTCTACGTCGCGATTGGCAGGCTGTCCATGGGCACCCGGTGGTGTTGGCGGAAACGTTCATTGATCCGTCCCGCTTTCGCGGGACCGTCTATTGGGCGGCGAATTGGCAGGCCGTTGGGGCGACCCTCGGATTTGGGCGCCATCATGGCACCTATCAGTGGCATGGTCACATCAAACGGGTCGCCGTGCGCCCGTTGGTCCCGCAGGCCCAGGCATGGCTCACCGCCGCCTGGGATGTATCGGCATTTATCTCAGGAGGTCCCTCGATCATGCTATCTACCGAATCTCTCACGACCGGGCGTCGTAGTTTGATGGCCCGGTTGCACGCGTTAGCGGATGTACGTAAACCCCGTGGGGTTCGTCATCCATATGGCACGGTGTTGACCATTGCGTTGGCGGGCATTGCCGCCGGTTGCACCAGTTTGCTGGCGATCGGGGAGTGGGCCCGTGGACTCACACAAGAACAACTCGCGACCCTCCACGCCGCGCGGTTTAAAGGGCAGTATATCCCGCCCAGTGAATCGGCCATTCGCCGGGCGTTGCAGCGGAGCGATGCCGCCGCCTTGGATGACATTTTAGAAAGTTGGATGGCCGAACAAGGAGTGCCCGCCGCCATCGCCTGCGATGGCAAGACCGTACGGGGTTCCGGCAATGCCACCACCAAACCTCGCCACCTGGTTTCCGCCGTCGTCCATGGGACCACCCGCGTGATTGCGCAGACCGAGGTCGACCAAAAGTCGAATGAAATTCCCGCGATGTATACCTTACTCGACCCGTTGGACCTGACCGGTACGTTGATTACCGCCGATGCCATGCATACCCAACAGAAATTTGCGACCTACGTTGTCGAAGAAAAACAGGCGGATTATGTCCTCATTGCCAAAGGCAATCAGCCCACCTTGGAAGCAGACCTTCGGACCCTCGCACCCGAGGATTTTTCCCCCTCCGGTCGACACGTGGGACAAGGGTCACGGACGTCTGGAACATCGGCGCATCCGAAGTAGCACCGTCCTTAATAACTTCGTGAAATTCCCCTACGTTCGCCAGGTGTTTTGGCTGGAGCGCACGACAACGATCCTCAAAACGGGCGAGGTGCATTGCGAAATCGTCGTAGGACTGAGTAGCCGTGGCCCCGCCGCGTTGCCTCCGGAGGCATTGATGGAGGCGATTCGCCTCCATTGGACGATCGAGAACAAGGTGCACTGGAGCCGGGATGTGAATTGGCGCGAGGACCATTCGCGGATTCGCACCGGGGCGGCCCCGCATGTCCTGGCCAGTTTACGTAATGCGGTATTAAGTTGGCTCGATCTCAAGAAGAAAACCCGGATTGCCAGTCAACTGCGCGCCTTCGCCTGGGATCGTGATGCGGTCATTGCCTTCGTCACCGAACCCATCTAGCGCTGACTCATCTCCGAAGATGCATACTCGCGTCCTGTTGTAACCGATCGCTCGCGACCGGTCTTGTGCCATGCCCATTGACCCGATGCTGAATGCCTCATTCCACACCGTCGTTGAGGACAACGCCGACATGGGGCGTCTCATTTGATTTCGCCTAATCTTCACAATTTAACTTTGCCGAAGACCTGAAATGTTTTCGTCTACCACGTCTGAAGAGGCCGCCAATCTGCTATGATATACCGTGTATAGACATTATCTTGGGGGCTGTCTTGATATGAGCAGAGAATGGAGCTCGATGGTCTGCCGTCAGTGTGGGGCGTCACTTTCAAGCAGCGACCGTAGTTGTCAGCAGTGTGGCTTCAGCATAGCCCCGATGGCGGCCACGGCTAAGTCTGCCCGAGTCGTTTCGTTGGCTAAACGGCGACGTGCGGCTAAACGGGCGATGAATCCCCACCCAGAGGTTCTCCGCACCAAACGTTGGCTTTTCGCCATTTTGTTCTTGGCGCTAGTCATTCCCTACTTCTTTCCCGTCCATGGCTAGGCCTACGGAATCGTTGGCTATTTCGTCCCGAAACTCCCTGCCGTCATGACAGAAGCGGTGCCACGTGTTGCGATACAGCGTGGTAAGCTCCACTCCACCGGGCCAAAGCTCTTCAGCGATCAAGGACAATGCGTGGGGCAGCATGTGCATGTCCAAGTCTCTTCCGGTGTGTTGGTGCTTGAGGTGAAGGATCCCCTTCGGGCGCGAACGTTGGCGATCGACCCGCAGCCGAGGTATCCCCGCGTGGTCTAAATCGTCTAAAAGACGTTGTTTGGCCTTGGACCACGAGCGGTCCTTGCCTGGGAGTACCCCAGCCAAACGGGCGCGGGGCTCGTCCAAGTACTCGCGAACCAAAGTCGCGTCACTAAAGTCGCGCGCCACCCGAATGAGGCCTTGGTCCCCCTCCTGCTCGTATGCCGCGTTGACCAATACGTAACCCAAGCGATAGGGGTTCAGTTGAGGCGAGGTGACCTGCACCAACTCCGCATTAAGGCGGGCAATGGCGATGATTTCTTCGGGTCTAGGATCAAGCGCATGAAGAATGCGTCGATGCCAAAACGTGGCATAGCCCTCATTTCCCACCTTGGTCAATTGCTGTGGCCAAAAATAGCGGGCTTCTTGATGCAGGACGCGCAGCACGTGGAGTTGCCACGGATGGAGATGGGGCGCCGAGGTGGCCAGAAATCCTAAGACGTCATCCTGGCTTTCGCCGATGTTCCGCATTCGGGGACTCTCCGCGGTAAAATCAGCCAACACGAGACCCGCATCAATAAACTTTTCCACCTGGCGGCGGCCAAATCGTCGGCTGTATCGTTCAAGAATGCGCCGATGCTCGGCCATCACCCCAACTTCGTCTCGTGAAGTCGCCTCAAACGCCGCGTGCGAGCGAAAATAGGCAACATGGGCCAGTACGTGAGCCGCTACCACCAAGCAAGATCCCAGATCGAGCGAACGATCCACGAAGGCGTAAGCGGGTTCGTGGTTCACCACGAGTTCATAGATGCGACTTCGTCGAAAATGATAAGCGGCCTGGTAGTGGCCATATAGCTTGCCAAAGCTCCAATGCCGGTAACGAGAGGGCATGCCGCCGTAGGCCGCGAGTTGACTCAGCGTGTGGCCATCCACTAATTCAAAGTGGGTTGCATACAGTGGAAGACCTAGTTTGGCGGCAGCTTCGGCGACCCTGTCTAACGCCTCCCCCATATCCCGTTTATTGATGGCCATGAAGATCTGCTCCTCATCATAGACTATAGGCGCTGACTAGGCTCCAATCTTTGCGGTAATCTTGGTCGCCAAAGAACTCCACCAAGGCCCGCAGCACATCGGCTTTCGATCGCAACAATACCGCCCGCCGAGATTCGCGATGAAACGCTTGAAACAGCTGGGAAGGACTCCGTTCGGTATCGTGGATTTCCCCATAGCCAAAGAGATTGACTCGGTCGTTAAGCCGTAGTCCCGTTTCCATGGCCACGGGATTGTCGGACGTGAGATTTCCCCCGTCGCTAAAGTGAAATGCGTATGCGTTGTACTCATCTTGAGGATATCGGTCTTGCAAAATTTGATAGGCCAGGCGATAAGCTGACGATGAGACCGTGCCCCCTGAAGCGCCTTGATGAAAGAAGGCATGCTCGTCTACTTCCCGCGCGCGCACATCGTGACTCACGAACACGACTTGGACCTCTGGGTAATGCCGGCGGAGAAACTCGGTCGTCCAAAAGAAAAAGCTCTTGGCAAGATACTTTTCGAAGTTTCCCATCGACCCTGAGGTATCCATCAAGGCCATCACCACGGCTCCGCCGCGCTGCCGGGATGGCTCCGCGCTCTTGTAGTAACGAAGATCTTCCGGTTTAAGCACCCCGACCCTCGGGTCGCCCTCGACCGCGTTTCGCGTCAGGTTGGCTATCAGTGTGCGTCGACGACACCAAGAGGCCCCAAAACGGCCCAATGAGCTCGCATCCAATTGGCCCTGCGCGCCGGGGGCGAGCTTGTCTGGATCCAAGTCGGGCAGGACCAGTTTATCGAACAAGACCTGGGACACGTCTTCCAGCAGGACGGGAATTTCGGTCGCACCCCCCTCGCCGTCCTCATTCCCCGCTCCCCCGGCGGCTTCGGCACGGTCCTGACGAGACCCGTCTCCGCCTTCCGTAGAAGGCACGGACGGAACCCCGGCGTCCATAGATCCCTGGTTGGGATCGTAACGAATGCGGCTCTCCGAGAGTTCTTCTAGGGTGATGTGGAAGTGTTGTTGGCCCCGACTAACCATCACGTGGTCCCTGGCCACCATGTCGGCAAGATTTTTTTGAATGGCCTGCTCGATGCGCTCTCGATGGCGGCGCTGGTCCACCCAGTCGGGTTTGGCAGGACTTTCCCCCGCTTCGCAAACGCTAAAGAGACGAATCGCAACCACCCTCCCTTAAAAGTCTCGGCATAGAGGTCTCATGCGCGAAATACGGCGGCGAGCCGTCGAATCGCCTTCGTGGCACAACGCGGACAATACGAGCCGGTGGCCACCATATGTTCCACCGCGCGCTCGATCCACTCCAGCGCCTTACCATCCGGACCGCTAAAGTGTAGAGCGTCACGAAGGTCGTCAAACAGCTTGGCTTCTAATGCTCGGCGAAGCGTAGGGGCAACCGCCGCCAAGTGCTTGGAACCGTGCTCGAGGGCCGTATACATCTCTTCGCGAAACTGATGCTTCTGGCTGTCGGCTACCTCTAGCCGCGTTTCAATCTGCCGAAGCAGTCGCTCCGCCCCGGGACGGTCCTCTGGCCGGGCAACGTCGCATACGGACACGGCCAGCGCCGCACAATAATTCTGAAACAAGGATTCAAGCTGATCCTGACCTTCGGCTAAAAAAGCTCTACGAACTTCGGCTTCAATCTCGGCATCAAGCAAGTCCTCGGCCATGCTGGCACACTCCTCAACCCCCTCTCGCCACTGGGAATCGGCAAAGGGATCGTGGCTTGCCCCGCTGACCAAGGCGGAAATGGCGTCGCTGGCATCTACGCAATCTTTGGCCCGAACGATGGCTTTGGCAAGGCGATTCATGATGTAGCGGGGATCTAGTCCGTCAAATCCATCGGTCACCGGGCCGTCGTCGTGGAGCCCTTGGCGATGTCGCTCTAATTTGCTCAATCGGTCACCGCCCTGCCTGGGTTCGTCGTGAAACCGCGATAGCACCGCCATGGTGGCTGCCATTTCCAGCCCCTTGTCCGATATGTGCAGCTCGTTTTGGGCATGAGAGCGCAAGAGCTTTTGATAAATCCGCACTTCTTGACGAACGTCCAGGTTGTAGGGAACGGGCACGACCAGCATGCGCGACAAGAGTGCCTGGTTTTTAGGGTTTTTCTTAAACGTGCGGAACTCGTGTTCGTTCGTATGGCCGACGATGACCTCGTCTGCCGAAATGAGTTGATAACGGCCGGTCTTGAAATTGCCTTCTTGGCTCAACGACAACAGGTGATACAGGAAGCGTTCATCAAGCTTTAGCATCTCCTGGAATTCCACCAGCCCGCGGTTGGCGATGTTGAGTTCTCCGTCAAAACGAAATGCTCTCGGGTCCGATTCCGTCCCCACCCGACCAATCTCAGCAAAATCGATCGACCCGGTAAGTTCCGAGATGTCTTGCGACTTCGGATCGGAGGGAGCATAGGTACCAACGCCTCGTCGATGCGCTTCTGAAAACCAAAGCCGCTCCACTTCAAAACCGTCAAGCCTTCCTTGATATTCGTGCTCGAGGCGCCATTGGCAGTGTGGGCATAGGGTCGCGTCTGTCAACAGGTCAAGCCCAAGGTCTTTGGCCAACTCCCGCCGTACGGGCAATGGCCAAAGGTTTAAGGGTTCTTCGTGCATAGGGCATCCCGAAATGGCGTATGCTTGGCCCTCTGAGGTCCGGCTAAACCGCTCCAAGCCACGCTTGATTAGCGTGACCATGGTGGATTTCCCTCCACCCACGGGACCCACTAAGAGCAGAATCCTCCGTCGAACATCAAATCCCCGGGCTGATGGCAAAAAGTAATCCTCGACCAAGCGCCTTATCGCGTCATCGATGCCAAATAAGCTACGACTAAAAAAGGGGTAGGGGTGGCCGCTTTCATCTTCGAGGCCCTCGGCCAGAATCATCCGGCAAATGCGCTGATGAGCCGTTTCAGCAATACTTGGGCGAGCCTTGACCTCTACCAAATACTCTCCTAAACTAATTCGTCCCGAGGGCTCACTTCGGATAAATAGCCGACTATCATCCAGCATGGACAACGGTTCGTTGGTGGCCACCACAGGCCTCCTTGTCACTATCGTCATTCAATCTTCGAAGCTAATTTTTCCCAAGACCGGCACGATTTAGACATTGCCCTGACGGTGGTCATTAAAGATGATCGTGGCGCTTCATATAGATAAAGATCGCTGCCGTCACCGTCACCATAAGCACCAAGGAATACCAGTAGCCGTATTTCCAATGAATTTCCGGAATATCGAAATTCATGCCGTAGATGGAAGCAATCGTGGTAGCGGGAAGCGCCAGTACGGAAATGACCGTCAGCACCCGCATCACTTTGTTAATTTCGTTTGATTGCATGGACGTATAGGCTTCAACCGCCTCTGACAGTCCATCGCGGTAGCCATCCACGTCTTCTATGAGTTGCGACATGCGCTGGGACAAGTCCGTAAAATACAGGCGGTTTTTGTCATTGACGTAGGGAAAATGTTCGGATCCGAAGAGACTAAAGATCTCCAGTTCCGGTCGAATGGAACGACGGGCACGCATGGTCTGGCGACGCAGCCGCAAGATGTCATGGGACAAATTATGATAGGGGTGACTGAGCATGGCACGATGGATCTTTTCGTAGCCTTGGCTAATCTCGCCCGAGATTTTTCGCCAGGCGTTGACGTGAAGGTCAAGAAAATGATACAAGACCAGATCCACGCCATGAGCAAGCCCATTTTGCTCATACGAATGCTCAACCACGCGATCCAAGATGGCGTTTTCTCCCTGTAAGTGCGTAGTAACCAAAAACTGGTGACCAATAAAAACGCCCACCTCTTGGGTATTGAGATCGTCCACTGCACCCACCGGGTGATCCACGATGGCGGTCACCGCTTTAGGTTCAATCAAGAGACCCGGCCGATGCTCATCTCCGTCAAGCACCCTTTGTACGGCCAAGGGATGGGCAGGATACAGATGATGGAGTACCTCGGCCAGCGACTTGGCGTCTTTTTCACCTAGATCCACCCAAATCGCATCGGCATCTTTGGGCCAGGTATCGGTCCGATGGGTCTTTCCATCTTTACCGTATAAAATGCGCATCGTCCACGCACCTCCAATCGTTAGTCATGATGTCCACCGCAGATTGGTGGTATGCAATTATCCAATCCAACTCACACTAGCCAGGTAAATCAGTAAATACGTAGGAGTGATCGCCGTGTCGTCCCCTTCTGCTCCCATCGACTGGACTCCCATGATCATTGGGTTCATCGCGGGGTTCATCTCGCGCTTGATCTCGCTGCGCAGCGGGCGCGACCATTATCCCGGATACCCGTCTGGATATATCTCTCAGTTCGCGCTAGGCATCATCGCCGCCATGGTTGGATCCTCCATCATCACGGCCCTAGTGGGAAAACAATTTACCGCAGCAACCTTTCTCACCTTGGCCGCGACCCAGTTCCGTGACGTGCGTACGACCGAACGCGCCACCTTAACCGCTGAGGAAAAGCTCATTTTAGTACCCCGAGGGGCGGGGTACATCGAAGGCATCGCCATTACCTACGAAGCGCGAAATTACGCCGCCATGCTGGTCGCTCTGGTTACCTCGACCGCGGCCGCCTTCTTGACGTGGATTCCGGGGATTATCGTAGGCATTTTAAGCATCGTTGTAGCCCAGCGTTTGATGCAGGGCAAGACTATCGGGGATATTCTCGAGGTCCGCGCGTCGAAAATTAGCTTTGAAAAGGAATCCCTCTTGTACGCAGGCGACGTGATGTTGATGGAGGTGGGCCTGCCCCATACGCGACAGCGCTGGATGGAAGACGGCCTAGCCGTAGAGCTCATTCCTAAAAACCCTCGCGGGCAAGCCGCCCTCTGGAACGTCTCTCAGCGTCAGGCCATGACCCACGTAGCGGCTTCGGCCGTGGGCGTGCAAAAAGACGTGGGTTATCCTGACCAAAGTCCCTTGTGTCGCATGGAACTGCCACACCCAAGCGGCAAGGCTGGTCTTGGCATTCTCCCCGTGCACCGCGATATGGACCGCTTGATTGACGCCATTAAAGCCACTCCCGTCTTGGAATCGGGAAAATGGTCCAAACTCTCCAACACGGTGAAGCATACCGAATCGGGCAGCTAGCCTGTCCGAAGGCTCTCGTCGAAGACCAGTCTGGGATTTGAGAATAGTCATGGGATCCTCTGCAGTCGCCTCAGCCAGTCAGCGCTCGGTGGGCATGGCCCCGAACCAACGGCCTCGCCCTTTAGCGTCCCCGATTTTTACGCTTTCGTGCCCGAATGGTGAAAAAGACATTGGGGCGTGCAAGACTGGAAGCACCTTCTCCCAAAACGGGACCGGCACCCACACATCGGAGTGGATGTTCTATTAGGAATTCGCAGTATTGCAATGACTTACGGCCGGAAGAAGTCGGCCACCGCGAGTGGTACACCGGGGAAAATCGAGCTTTGAGTTGTCTCGTTTCGGCGAAAAGGACCGATCCCTGCGTATCCTTCCGCGGTCAGACGATACACGAAGAGCGTTGCCACCTCTGGATCAAGAATCCAATATTCTCGGACACCAAACTTAGCATATAAGTGGGCCTTCACTCCAAGGTCCCGAATCCGGGTGCTGGCGGACAACACCTCAACCATGAGGTCCGGCGCTCCCTGCACATGAGCCTCTTTGACAATATCCAGGTGCTCCGCACGAATGAAGAGCACATCCGGTTCGGTGACGTTGTGGTCATCAAAAACGACATCAATCGGGGAGAGCGCCACTTTGCCCAGTCCGGCATTTTCTCGTTCGGTTAACCACAAGTGCATAAAATGAACCATTCGTTGATGCGTCCAACTCGGAGCCGGGCTCACGGCTAGATCTCCTTCCAAAACTTCATAGCGCTTGCCGTCGTCTGGCATCTGCGCCAAATCACTTGCGTGGAAAATCGGTCGAATGACATCCACGGCATCGCACCTCCTCGTACGTATGACAGCAATTTGCTAGGCCCACCAACGTCGAGTGACAAGCCTCTGACCGACCCTTACCGTCGATGGATTGCAATGACGGCCAAGGTGCAACAATTAACAAAGGCCTGCGATATGCGAAAGTGGGGGTTGTATAGCATGGGAACCAAAGACCGGAATAAGGCCTAAAACAGGACTGAGTGAGACCGATGACTGGCGTGAGGATAACCAATCGTCGCGGTGAAAGCTACCAGGAATCATCCGAACCGTTCGATCAAGGGATCCTAAACTTCGGTTGTTACGCCGTTTTGGAGCTTGTTCCAGTGTTGAGCACAGTTGCTACAGAAACCCCTGTTATCCTTAGCGCAAGAACTGTAGGCGGTCGCGCTGACCGATGAGTTCAGTGCGCACGAATATGCTGCGCGCGCCTTAAACATTCCCGTCGTGAGTGACGCCTGGAAACGGGGCCCTTATCCCAGGAAGCCGCGCAGCGCTCGCCACCCCGTGTCAAAACATGGGCCTGAGGGAATCCAAAGCGTTTCATGCAGCGACCCGTGCCGGGTAGCCGCTTATCGCGCCTGGAGTGGGCCTTGCAATGGGATGACACCATCCCGCAAAGCACCGGAGATATTACCGAACACCCTAGCATCAATCGTGGAGATTTGCTCCGCGAGATTTATACCATGGGCATTGCCCCCTATGAAGATCCCACTATGGACCGAGCCACGCGATTGAACGAACTGGATCAACGCCGGAAACAAAGGCGTCAGAGTAATCCCCGATCATTCCGAGGGAATAAGCGACCATGAGGCGTTCTCCGTGGTCCGCGACGTTCGACGAGTTTCGGTACGATTCCTATGTATTCTGCGATCACGGGAACCATGACAAACGGCTCGATGCTTAGCGCTAATGGCTTAGCGGGCAGAAGTGTGCCTGATTGACCCCAACGATCCACCTTACACTACCGTA
>JAKAAL010000092.1 GCA_021802375.1 Bacillota bacterium
CTCGAACGGATCAAATAATATAGAGAAGGCCGTTGCCGGAGTCTATTTCCACGACTACTAATCCCCGGGATCGCGTGATATGGCAGCGTGCCCCAGCTAGTTTTATTATATAGAACATTCGGATAAATGGTTATCCGGCCCGAAGACGCATTAAGAACCCCCGACTCACGCCGCTATTCCAACCATGTTTTGCACACTACAACGGATGATTCCGGAGCGACTATCAACCAGATTTTGCACAAAACGTTGAATCCCGTGGGATGAGCCAGAAGACCATTCAACCATAGATTGCAAATAGTCCTTTAAAGGTTAAGAGCGGCAAGCCTCTTGACAGAGTTTAAAAGCAAGAGACAATTAACCTAGAGTTGATTTATTAAAGAGGCGGCCGCATATGACAGAAGCAAGATTGCTTCGACGTATCGAACGATTAAGAAAACGGCTTGACACTGCGGTTGCTCGTGGTCTTGAGTTGTCGGATCCAGAAGTAGTGGAAGTCTCTCACCTGATGGATCAGTTGATTGCCAATTATCTTAGGATGACTAAAGATCGCGAACTTCCTAGTTTGGTCAGACATAGCGATGAAACCGTGTAAGGCAATTTTGGGGAGGGGACTGTTATCAGCCGGGATCAAGACATTAAACCGCTGAGCAAAGACGACATTATGGCGATCTTGCAAGCCAATCGCGAGTTAGGCCCTGGCTATGATGAACACACTGCGGATCAAATTATGGAGTTGCTGCGGCAACCTTCGTTATCGTTAAAACCATGGCAGCAACCAGGTTGGGAAAGCGAGGAGACATTCGAAAGCGCGGGAAAGGTGCTGTGGTCCGCCTTTCAACGCCAGGGTCTTAATCCTCAAGCGACTTTGGATACGTTGCGTGTGAAAAGGATTCGTTCTGAATACACGAGAAGCCCGTTCTAGGATGAAAAGGTCTGAAGTTGAGAGGAAACCCTGGGGCTGGTTGGCGCGACCGTGTTGCGGAACGAATGGGGGCGTAAGCGCGCCAGGGGTCTTCGCTTGGGATAACGAGGACTAGTTTGATTGCGAGGGTCACGTCCTGATCTATACTACAATAAAGAGAAAGGGGGACCCCAGCGTGAGTGTTCCGGCCGACGAAGTGTACAAAGTCATCGAGCAGCTGTCGCCGTCTGATCGAAAGACGGTGTACGACCTGGCCCAATTCCTCCGCGCCCGCCATCAGACCGTGGTCAAGGCCTGGCGCGACATCGAGGCACAAGAACCTGATTCCGAACCATTGAGCCCGGAGGAAGCCGCTCAGTTGCAGGATCCCGAGTTTGTATCCTGGGATCCGGACAAGCACCATGGCGTATGAGGTCCGCATTAGACGGTCTACGCTCAATTACCTCAACAAATTAGATGTGCCCACCCGTCGGCGTCTCACGGCTGCCATCGAAGGGCTTGCGGAAGTCCCACCTGCGGGAGACATTCGGCCACTGACAGGACAGACCGGCGCGTATCGGTTGCGGGTTGGTGGGTTCTCCTCTTCCACATCGACCACCAGCAGGAAGTTATCTTCGTGGACGCCATCGGCTCACGAGGCGACATCTACAAATAGCGTGCCCCGTGGCAGGAGAGCGCCGATGGTTTTAGGCCGTCTTGGCGGCTCGTACAGGTTGGCTTGCAGCGAGCATCGTGCCGACACCGGCCACGGTTGCTGTGCCGAGCGCCTGTCTCCGAGATGAGGACTGGCTAGACGTGATCCTGACAATAGTTCATGTGATGAATCAGGGATTATTGGGGGCGTTAGTGCACGGGTACCGGCCTTCCATCCATGGTTGTGACACACGATTAGCCGAGGCTCCATCATGGCGTTCTCCGCTGGAGTTTCCAACCCGTGAGACATGCAAATCATGGTAGCTCAGAACGTCCGTTGCAACCTTAGGCAGGATTGCCGACGAGAGCGGATTGATCTAAAAAACGGGAAAATCCAACCACATTTTGCACATAGCCCTTTAAAGATGGTTCAAGAAATATTCCGTGCGTCTGCGTATAACCGTCAAAACGTTGTGAAATCCCCGGACAGCATGTCGAGATTCCGGCAGTAAAACTAGGTCGGCTGACTTTCCCACTTGATTAAGCGCTTGGATCAACCGCACCGAATTGCGAAAATGCACATTTTCATCTAACAGACCATGGATGATCAGAAGATCGCCCTGCAATTGGTCAACATAGGATAATACCGATGCCTCATGATACCCTTGGGGGTTGTTCTGTGGGGTTTCCATATATCTTTCGGTATAAGCGGTATCGTAAAACCGGAAATCGGTTACTGGAGCTCCTGCCACTGCCACCCGAAATATGTCTGGAGCCTTTAATAAAGCCATTAAAGACATATACCCTCCGTAGCTCCAACCATAAATTCCGATGCGGTGTGGATCGACGTGACGATTCTCAACTAGCCAGTGAACTCCTGTGACCTGGTCCTGCACTTCCACGGTAGCAAATCTGCGATATACATATCCCTCAAACTGTTTCCCCCGGTGATAGCTGCCGCGATTATCCAGTTTAAACACTAAGTATCCCTTTTGACTTAATAATTGGGCTTGCAGGTCTATCGTCAGATTCCAAGAATTCAACACCATTTGGGCATGCGTGCCACCATAGACATTAACGATGGCGGGTACCGGACGCACATCGGTTTTCGCTGGATAAACGGCGCCGTAGAGGGTAATGCCATCATCTGCGGCAACGGTCACCAACTCCGGCGCCTTTAGCCCTAAATTCTCCGGAGTTAAGCGGTTTTCTCCATGTAAAATTGCCTCGATATCTCCCGTCATGGTCATGAGGCGGGTTTGCGGTGAATACTGCAGGGAACCGGATTGATCCACCCATAAATTGAAGTCTGGCGAGATTACCGCATGGTGAACTCCGGGTTCGTTCGACAATCGCGTCATCTGTCCATCATCTAGGCCGACCCGATAGATATGCACCTCCAGTGGAGTCTCCTTGGTGGCTGCGACGTAGGCTAAGCGATGAGGTTCATCGACCGCAAGCAGCCGTTGTACTTCGTATTCACCGTGGGTAATTTGACGTCCACCTGGCGTGTCCTGATCATATATCCAAAGATGGCGAAAACCGCTGGCCTCGCTCGAAGTGAGAATCTCTCCGGTATCTAAAAACCGGGTGTCATCCCCCACATTGACCCAAAGCGGAGAGCGTTCTTCAAACAAAGGAGCATAGACATTCTTCAACACGTCATACAGCACCCACCGCAGTCGCTTATTATCACGTGAAAGCAGCATCACCGCAAGTTCGCGATCATTTCTCCATATCACCCGCGCAATATACTGCTCCTCTTCTCCGAAATCCAGCCAACGGATAGGACCTCCATCCATGGACACCAAACCTAAGCGAGTCTTGGCGTTGGGCTCTCCGACAAAAGGATAGCGATGCGGTTCCACCATCGCTAATTCCCTCTCCCAATGCACGAGAGGAAATTCCGGCACATGGCGATCATCCACTTCCTCAAATGCTAGCCAGCTCCCTTGGGCACTGACCCAAAATCCCGTGGTCCGACCCAGTTCTTCTTGTGCAGCATACTCAGCAATCCCCCGAGTGACTTCGGGGGCGCCCCCATGGGTCAATTGAATCGGCGAACTGCCATCAATATCTGTCCGCCATAGTTCACCCTGTTTTACGTAGACCACGCGGCCATCGGTGAGAAGTAAAGGATTTTGGGCCGACAACACGCCAGCCAACTCTTGTGGCGAGTTTGCGCCTTTCAGCACAAAAAGTTTATCCCCTTGCGGAATCAGGATCACCTGCCGTCCGCGACACTCAGCCACTTGGTAATCGGTAATCCCCTCCCAAATCATCCGCGTACGCTCCCGCCGCAGTTCTTCGTCCAGGTTCCATGCGCTTCCAGATTGGGGACCAGCGATCTTTTCATGATAATCCATAGCAATATCATATTTCCATAAGGAAAGCGCAAGGTTCTCGGTATCACCAAGCAGGTACAGGACACATTTCCCATCCGGACTGAACCGTATTTTCTGGGGAATGGTAGTTCCTGGCAGAGGTAAAGAGGCCACCATTTCTGGGGTAAGATGTTCAAAGGATTTGTCGGTCACTTCCATTGCTCCTTCGTCAGTGCTATATTCCATCACTATTAGCATACCAGACAGACAAACCTCCACAGGACCTTAAACTGAAGCCGGTTTTATTCCGCTCGGTGATCCCGGGTCATCCGGCACCTTGGTAAATATTACATAGGCGAGCGGAATCTCTGCTCCTGCACTCAATAGCCACATCCAGGATAGGGGCAATAAATGCAAAGTCGCTCCTGCGGCCAGCGCCCCTAACGGAGTAGCCAGCCCAAATAACGTAATAATAATTCCCATAACTCGACCCATTAAGTGCTGGGGAATAATTCGCTGCATGAACGTAATAAACAATGCATTGATCATTCCGTTGGCAATGCCTGCAGCAAACAACATCGATCCGGCCACTAGATCCTGATGCGCAAACACGAATCCTAAAATACTGCCACCCATGGCTATTCCCAAATATCCCACGGTAACTCTAAGTGAACGCGGCCGAACCAGTCCTGTTACCAAGCTCCCCAAGACCAGTCCCGCAGACCAAGCAGCATCAACGACCCCATAGGTCAAAGGGCCTGCGTGGAGCACATGATGCATCCAATACGGGAACATCGTAAAGGCTCCGTTGAAGGCAAAGTTGGTCAGGACAACAGGCAGTAATAAAGCCATAAACCACGGCATCGACTGTAAACCTGCCCAGCCGTCTCTCAAGCTAGGCCAAAACCCCAAACCAGGAGACGAATGCTCGGGTGGTAGTGTGGCCGAGGGCGCTACCCTCATATGCGGCAACATCAACAGAATGGCTGTGGCACTGACCCAAAAGCTCACCATGTCAAAGGCAAATATGACTTTCATGCCGATAAGGGCAATGGCCGCCCCCCCTATGGCGGATCCCACAGCCATCGACAATTGATTGGTGACAGCGTTAAGCCCATTGGCGGATCCTAGTTCCTGGCCCGAAACCAATCGAGGCAAAACCACCATTTCCGCAGGGCCAAACAAGGCGCCTCCCAACGCATTAATCGTTAGAACCATAATAATTACCCAAATACGCCATTGGGGCTCTACCCAAATCACGCCTAATCCGACCAACACAGCTATTCCTCGCAACGCGTCCGTTCCTAGCATTAACTTGCCAGGGTGATATCGGTCCACAAACACACCGCCGGCCATAGCTAACATTGAGGGTATAGACATGCCAAGCCCGGCCAGGGATAGCAGGAACGGGGAATGCAATTGAATCTCCCACAAACCCATAATCAAAAATATCGCATTGCCTAATTGAGAAAACATTTGTCCCATCCAAAGCCACAAAAATCCCCGGCTGCGCAATGCACTCCACATGAATTTCACTCCAACATTAATTTAATTAGTAATAAAGTTAAACTATCACTATGCATTTGTAAACACCTATCGCAAATATTACAAATCTCGACCAAACCCGCAATATCTAACCTTCTCCGTCATCCGCATTTAACGGAGAAATTATCGGGTCTTGCGAGGTCGCCTTGCGTACAATGCCCCGATTAACCCAGCGGTAGCCATCGGGAAGATCTTGGTCAGTGCTGACAAAATATTCTTGAGGAGTGATAAAACCTAGGTTCTGTAAAAAAAAGACATGCCCGGGATCGTCTTCCAATCCTTCGGCCATCCTCTTTTTGAATTCGGTTTCCATAGTTTCTAGTTCGGCGAGCAATTTGCGGTATCGCTGCAACCAATCGCGCAAGTCCTCGCTAGCAACCTTGAATTCGTAGGCTCCGCTCAACAGCAACGGTTTATCGCTATCGGATCCAAACAAGGGAAACGAGGCTTCTGGGGTGGCATAAATTCGGGCAATAGCCATCTGCAGTTGGGTGACCAAAACATCTTGGGCCAAGCCTGGCTCCATCTGCAAACTTGGCAACAATGCCTCATCAACCAAGTAATCAAATGCAGCTGCCCGAAAAAATTTTTGCACGATGCCGTTTTTTTCTTGGGTGCGGACGATCTCTACGATATTTCGTTGCTGCAACTCTTTTAGGTGGTAATGAACACGAGATGGGGAAAGATGCAACAGGTCTGCTAGTTGTTTGCCGGTAGCTTCTTGGGCAATCAACAACCCTAATAATTGCATTCTTAAGGGATCATTCAGTACGCGTAGAGTATCGTAATCTGTAATCACAAAATATCGCTTCATGACACATTCTCCATATTCACGATACGTTCAATATAATTTGAACGTATCGTGTTTGTCAACCGATGACTGCGTTGAAAACGGTGTGGGTACTGCCAACTGCGCAAGCAGCAGCGTTTCATGGAGATATTTTGCGTCCCCTCTTTGAGATCCACGCTATTGGTGGACCGGTCTACTGCAAGTTTTGTCCAATAGCGAGACGCACTTGACGCATTGTTTCCTGAGCTAAATCCCGAGCCTCTTCTGCTCCCAGGCGAAATATCTTTGAAATAGCGGCAGAGTCGGTAATTAAGTCACGGTAGCGCTCTCGCGGCTCGGCTAAACGTTGATCTAACACCTGAAATAACTGCTCCTTGGCATCTTTCCAGCCAATCCCCGAAAGAAATTGCTGACGAAATGCGAGCGTTTGCTCCGAAGTGGCCACTAACCTATACAATTGAAATATCGTAGAGGTCTCGGGATCTTTAGGCTCGCCAGGGCGCGACGAGTCTGTCGCAATACGGAAAACCCGCTTGCGCAATTCATCCGACGAGCCAAAAATTGGTATAGTGTTGTTGTAGCTTTTACTCATTTTGCGGCCATCCAGCCCGGGAATCACGGCGCCTTGTTCGTCAATCATGGCCTCCGGCAAGGTAAACACCGCCCGTTGATATTGGCGGTTAAAATATTGCGCGATATCCCGGGCAATTTCGATATGTTGGACCTGGTCGCCGCCCACGGGAACCCAATGGGTTTGCATTAACAAAATGTCTGCCGCCATTAAAATCGGATAAGTGTATAGACCCATATTCACGCCAGCGTCAATATCTGACTCCCCGTTTTCCTCGTTGCGCTGTACCATAGCCTTGTAGGCATGGGCCCTGTTCATTAGGCCCTTGGGCGCAAAGCAGGCCAGAATCCAGTTAAGCTCAAACACTTCGGGCACATCGGACTGCCGATAAAATACCACCCGTGTCGGATCCAGCCCCAAAGCTATCCACGCCGCTGCGACTTGTTTGGTGTAATCGCGGAGCAATTGCGCGTCTTTCAATCCAGTAAGCGCATGGTAATCGGCAATAAAATAAAATGCGCGTTTGTCATTGTCCTGGGACAGATCAATCGCCGGTTGAATCGCGCCCACTAAATTTCCCAAATGGGGGGTTCCGGTTGGTTTGATTCCAGTCAGCACCACCTGTTGCGACATGTGACACCTCAAATTCGTGGGATAGGTTGCTGACCCTAATATACCAAACTCCCATTAAGATACCAACGTTATCAATTGCAACAGGTGAGCGCCCAGTGCCGATTCACCATTAACCCTCTTCCGACCAATAAGTCCTAGGTGTGTTTGTTCAGATCTTATGCTATATTGCAGGTAATTTCCGGAGATTGGCCTAAGGGAGCTCTGCTAAATGTCCAAGACACACGAACCGCCCCAAGACAACGATGACGTATTGTCCCATGGTGCTTCGGATGAGTTTAGCGGCGGCACAGATAAAGCAGATACCCCTTCATTGACGGAAGTGTTCGCCTTGCTAAAGGGTCACATGGTCGTTGGAGTGGATCTTCATACCCATCGTTTTCTTTATGTCAATGCCGCGTTGCAGTCAATGCTCGGGTATACTGAAGCGGAACTGTTGGCAATGAACGTATGGGACGTGTTTGAGGAGCCCTACAAGTCTCAGGTGAAGACTTCCGTTGCAGAGGGTCTAAAAACGTTAGGCCAGGTGAATTCATTGGTGTTAAAGGCAACCCGCAAACCTGGGGATAGTATATGGCTGGAAGCGTATGTGAGCTCGGTGCCCTTTCGTGGAAAAATAGCCCGGATTGCCAATTACATCAATGTCACTGAAGCCATTACCCTAAAGGAACGGATGGACCAGCAACTCGCATCGTTTTACTCGGCGCTGGACGCTATGCCGACACCAGTGGTTATTGCCAAAGAAACTTTTCAGTACGCCAATCCAGCGGCCATTGCCTGGTCCGGCTATTCTCAGGCGGAATTAGCCCAAAGGAAAGTCTGGGACCTTATCGTGGTAACCGATGACCTTCGCCACCGTATGGGAAAAAATATGGCTCGACGTTTGCGTGGCGAATCTTTTTTAGGTGAGTATCCGCGTATTGAAGTCAAATTGAAAGACGGTACCCCTAGGTGGGTTCACATCGTCACCCGAACCCTATGGCATCAGAACTCGTGGGTTGACTTGATGATTTTGACAGATATTACGGATTCTGTCATTGCCGAGCAGCGCATGGCGAGAGAGCGAGAGCGGTACCGCGAATTGTCCGAGTTGGATCCTTTAACCCATATTTACAATCGCCGCCTATTTGACAATCAATTGGCCGATATGATTCAGGCCGCCGTTGCACGACATCGGCAGCTCACTCTAGTCATGATCGACATCGACCATTTCAAAAGGGTCAATGATGAGTTCGGCCATGAGACGGGAGACTATGTTTTACAGGAGTTAGCCAAAGTAGTGCTGGCCGACTTGCGACCTACCGATATATTTGCCCGCTATGGAGGTGAAGAATTTATGATTATTGTGCCAGATATTAGCAGCATAAACGTCAAAGCACTAGCCGAGCGCTTGCGATTACGTATTGCCAGCCACGACTTCAAAATCGGGCAAAAAATCACCGTCAGCATGGGAATTACCGAATTGAAGCCAGGCGACACGACAACTCGCATGGTACACAGGGTAGATGACGCTCTTTACGATGCCAAGCATGGTGGCCGCAATCGCATTGTTGTCGGTTAGTCTGAATGATGGAAGTACGATAAAATTTGTGCTTAGGAGCGGTTGGTATGAACGAGATTCCCCTCATTGATTTTTCCTCGTGGTCTCAAGGTTCTCCAAAACGGCGTCTGGACCTGGCCGCTGATATCATTTCTGCTGCACACCAGACCGGGTTTATGTATCTGCAAAACTTCGGAGTAGATCCCAAGGAAACGACCAAAATGTTTGACATGTTGGAAGAATATTTTGCGCTGCCGTTATCCATCAAGCAGAAAACTCCTTATATCAGTGCTGAAGCTAACCATGGCTACAATGGATTCGAAGAAGAGCGCCTCGATCCTCAAGGGCCAGGCGATTTAAAAGAAACCTTTACGATGCGCAATGTAATCCAGGCATCGGCCAATCCGACATTATGGCCTTCAACAAATTTTCGCACCATGGCGCAACATTTCTTTTACAGTTGCCAACTCGCATCAAAAAACATATTAGAGGCTTTAAGCCTTGGCCTGCGCATGCCACAAGATTACTTCGCAAAGTACCATACAGGAGAAAACCAAACCTTGCGGTTTCTGCACTATCCGCATCTTCCCTCCCACCGTCCGAATCAAATCGGCGCAGGAGCTCATACCGACTACGGCAGCATCACCCTACTGTTTCAAGACGATGTTGGCGGCCTTGAGGTCCAAGATTTCGACGGGCATTGGATACCGGCGCCGTACATTCCCGAAACCGCTGTGGTCAATATCGGTGATTTAATGCAACGATGGACTAACAACTATTTGCGCTCCACGCTTCATCGGGTGTCGCCCACCTTTCGACCAGGACGCCATGATCGCTATTCGATAGCCTTCTTTTGCGATCCAGACAACGACACCCTGGTGCAATGTCTGCCGTCTTGCATATCCCATGATATCCCGGCCCAATATGCCCCTATTACCGCCCGTCAGCACTTGCTGGAAAAACTCAGGGCTAGCCGCAAGTTAGTCGAGAACGATGTTTCTTTTGATCAGTAACGGATTTAAAGAAGTCACGGACATCGAGAGGGAATTTAGCGGACTCCCAACTGGGTTTGGTGGTGCCCCCAGGTATTTTTCCAGGATGGTGAAGGGCGGCATGAGTCGGCCTCGGCATGCGCAGGCCAAGGCTTAAAGCCTCTAA
>JAKAAL010000093.1 GCA_021802375.1 Bacillota bacterium
AGTCACCGACGGCCCGTTCGAGGGATTCTCAGGACGGATTGAAGAGGTAATATCGGATCGCGGTAAGGTTCGATTGACGGTTTCAATGTTTGGGCGGGAGACGCCGCTCGAGTTGGACTTTACGCAAGTAGCCGAAATGGCTTGATTCTCCCGCCATGGCGGGAAAAAGGTGAGGGTCAGCATGCCGAAGAAAGTGACAGGGGTTATCAAGTTACAAATTCCCGCAGGCAAGGCCACTCCGGCTCCGCCGGTGGGACCAGCCTTAGGACAGCATGGAGTCAATATCATGGCGTTCGTCAAAGAATACAACGAACGCACCGCCAGCCAGGCCGGGTTGATTATTCCGGTGGAAATCACCGTCTTTGAGGACCGTTCGTTTAGCTTTGTCACCAAGACTCCGCCAGCGGCGGTATTGATTAAGAAGGCCCTGGGTCTGGAGGCCGCTTCGGCAACGCCCAACACGAAAAAAGTTGGCACGCTTAGCCGCCAGCAGGTCCGTGACATCGCCGAACAAAAGATGCCCGACTTGAACGCCAATACGATTGAATCGGCCATGCGTATGATTGAGGGGACGGCTCGCAGCATGGGCGTCGAGATAGCGGACTAGGAACGGAAATTTTGGTGGGAGGCCTAGTGCCGTCAAAACCACAAGGAGGCTTTAGCAATGGGTCAAGGCAAGCGCTACATCCAGGCGATCGGTCAGGTTGAAAAAGGACGCCTGTATGAGATTGACGAAGCTCTAAGCATGGCTAAAGAGCTTAGCAAGACCAAGTTTGACGAGACGGTGGAAGTGGCGATGCGTCTAGGTGTCGACCCGCGCCACTCCGATCAAGTGGTTCGAGGGGCGGTAGTCTTACCCAGAGGGACGGGGAAGACGGCCCGGGTAGCGGTGTTCGCCAAGGGAGAAAAGATTCGCGAAGCGGAAGAGGCCGGGGCCGACTTTGTCGGTGGCGAGGACTTGGCCGAGCGCATTCAAGGCGGATGGACAGGGTTTGACATGGCTGTGGCCACCCCCGATATGATGGCCTTAGTCGGGCGCCTGGGAAAAATTTT
Organism: Bacillota bacterium; assembly: GCA_021802375.1. The sequence continues at coordinate 1,054 of JAKAAL010000093.1, forward strand.
GGGCCCGCGTGGACTGATGCCCAACCCCAAGACGGGCACGGTAACGTTTGAGCTGAAAAACGCCATCGCCGAGATCAAGGCAGGTAAGATTGAGTTCCGGACCGAAAAGGCCGGAATTGTCCATGCTCCATTAGGCAAGGTTAGCTTTACCGTGGAGGCGCTAGCGGAGAACCTGGCGGTGTTGTTAGATGCTGTTCAAAAAGCGAAGCCGGCCGGAGCCAAGGGGACATACATCAAGGCGATAACCATTTCCACCACCATGGGCCCTGGCATTCGAATCAATCCGGCGGGGATTCAGCGGGTGGAAGCGGCGGGTTAAGCGAAGGCGTTGAAGCTCCTGTGGTTCATGGTTAAACTCGGGATTTTGTAGTGAAGGGGGAGCGGCAATGGTGGTACTCAGTTCTGAAGCGAAGTCCGCGCTCGAGTCGATGCAGTCCGAGCGGGGTGAGGCAGTGGTCCGGCTCAGTGCCCGTCAAGTATGTGATTGTGGCAAGATTGGGTTCGATTTGAGCTGGGAGAGCCACCCTAGCAGCGATGATTTGGCTGAGTCTCAGGGTCCGCTGCGATTGATTTACGATCGCGAAAGTGAGCCTTATGTGAGCGGACTGGAAGTCGGTTATCGTGACGAATTGATGGGTAAGAGTTTTACGTTCTATAACCCGAATTTAAAGAACGGCGGAGGGTGTGGACGGGAGTTTAAGTAGGGGATGTGACATGAGTGCGGTCAGCGAGGGCTGGCCGCATTTTTCCTGCTTGGCATTGATGGGTATGCTTGAGGGGGGCCAGCGAATAGAATAAGGCAAGCAGTGGCAGGTTAGGGAGGGGGAGAAGAGACGCAATCGAAAGAGCCTTTACCTTCTACGGACCAAGGCTGGGCCGCCAAGGTCACCAGTTTTAGCCAACAACCTTGGACGGTGGGTGTGGCTCTGGCGGGGGTTGCCGCGTTGCTAGCGTGGTGGGGGCTTTCTCATTATCTCGCGGCGTTTCACATCGCGCACTGGTTGGAATCGATTGCCCGCAATCTCAAGCACCGCGCTCACCGTATGGGCGCGTGGGGCCCGATCCTGCTGATCGTGTTGCTGGGAGCGCACAGTATCGTCTTCGTGTTTCCGATGGAGATCCCTACCTTTGCGGCCTTTAGTCTCTATGGACCGATCGGCGGGGTGGCGATCGTATGGATTGGGTCCATGTTGGCTGCCATTATCTCCTACGTTTTAGGCCGTTTGATTGGCCCCCCAATCTTGCGGCGCTGGGCGAAGAATCCCCGAATTGATGCGGCCCAACGCGTGGTGGGCACCTTGTTGCCGTCTGAGTTGGTCTTGGTGCGCTGGATTTCGCTGATTCCCTACGACGCCCTTAACCTTATTTTTGGAACGTGCGAAATACCCCTATGGCGATTCCTGTGGACGACGGGCTTTGGCGTGTTGGTAACCAATATCGCCATGATGGTGCTCTATGATCGGGCTTTGCATGCCGCGTGGGGCCAGTTCGTGCTGATTGGCTTAGCGGTGGCGTTGGCGACGATGGTGGCCGTTCATCGCGGCAGGGCGCTCCGGCAGCGCTTAAAGCCAAAAAGATAATAATTAATCTAGGGTTAAATATACCGATCGTTGCAAATAAAAAATCCATGTCGCATAATGGTCTTGGAGACAATTGGAGACAACCAATCGACAGTTGCATGGATCTAGCCGAGGAGGCTCGCCGTGGATGATGGAGGAAGACCTGTCTAAACCGCGCCCCTTGACCTCGACGGAAGCGGCGCTCAGGGCGTTTTTCAGCTTAGTCAGCATGGGCGAATCGATTTCATTTGAACTGTGGAAGACGCACGGGCTGACCCTAGGACAAGTGCGTCTGCTCCAGCGGCTCCGGCAAAAGCCCTTGGTGGCGGGAGACCTGGCCAAGGAATTAGATGTGCGCGCGGCCTCCTTGACGCGCATGATGGAGCGGTTGGAGGCCAGCGGTCTGGTCCAGCGAAACCTCGACCACGAGGACCGCAGGCGCATTCTCGTGGAGATTACCCAGTCAGGGCGAGAAACCTTGGGGGGGTTGGATTTTTGGAGAAGGGGTCCCATCATTGGGGCCCTAGAAGCCATGAGCGAAGAGGAACGCGCGCAGTTCACCGAGACGCTGGAATGTTTTATGAAACACGTGCGCGATCTGGACCAAGATGGGTGACGGTCCGCGGGAGCAGGAAAGGAGTGCATCGCGTCCGATGGCTATGGCACCTCGAAGTCACGGAATAGATTATAAATGGATAGCGTTATCCAACACCACGCTGGGCATCTTAATGGCCGCCATCAATGGCACCAGCCTCATCATCGCCCTCCCTGCCGTCTTCCGAGGAATTCACGTCAATCCCCTCGCGCCGGGCGCTACGGGGTTGCTTTTATGGGTGCTCTTAGGCTTTAACGTAGCCACCACCATTTTGCTAGTGGCCTTCGGTCGGATATCGGACAGCTATGGTCGGGTGAAGCTGTATAACATGGGTTTCGCCGTGTTTAGCATCGGATCCATCCTGCTTTCGGTGACGCCCGGGCATGGCCTCGCCGGGGAATGGGAACTCATTATTTTCCGCTTTGTGCAAGGCATTGGCGGCGCCTTTTTGTTTGCCAATTCGGCAGCCATTTTGACAGACGCCTTTCCCTCCAACGAGCGCGGCTTCGCCTTAGGATTGAATCAAATTGCCGGCATTGGCGGGGCGGTCATCGGCATTGTCATTGGTGGCCTGTTGGCGACGGTGAGTTGGCGCGCCGTATTTCTCATTAATGTGCCCTTTGGCGTCATCGGGACCGTGTGGGCCTACGTCGCCTTGAAGGAAAGCCAGCGAAGCAGGCCGCCGCTACGAATGGACTGGGCCGGCAACATCACCTTTGCCCTGGGCTTGCTGGGCGTGCTCTTAGGCTTGACCTACAGCATTGAGCCCTATAAGACGTATAGTACCGGTTGGCACAGTCCGATGGTGATCGGGTCGCTTTTGGGCGGCATAGCCCTTTTAATAGCCTTCGTGATCATTGACTACTACGCGCGTGACCCAATGTTCAACCTGAAATTGTTTAAGAATCAGGCCTTCACCGCGGGAAACCTGGCTAGCCTTTTGGCGGCGGTGGCTCGTGGGGGTCTTTCCTTCATGATAATCATTTGGCTGCAAGGCATCTGGCTTCCCGTGCACGGCGTGTCGTTTCACCATACCCCTCTGCAGGCGGGGATTGATACGTTGCCGGAAATGGTCGGATTTCTGTTGGCAGGGCCCATCAGCGGCCGGCTGTCGGATCGGTTCGGGGCAAGATGGTTTGGATTCGTGGGCATGGCGATTGCGGGGCTCGGCTTTTTTCTGCTGAACACGTTGAATGTCATCTTTCCCTACTGGACCTTCGCCTTCTATCTCTTTCTGATTGGAGTGGGTATGGGGCTTTTCGCATCGCCCAATTCGGCAGCCATCATGAATAGTGTGGCCGCCCGCTATCGGGGGGTAGCCTCGGGGATGCGTGCAACCTTCATGAATGCAGGCCAAATGCTCTCGATGGGCATCTTTTTCACCATGGTCATCACGGTGCTCACCAGTCGGTTGCCCCAATCTTTGCTCAAGGGCCTCACCGCCGTCCGTCTTCCGCTGGCGGTTGCCACGCGGATATCCCACTTGCCCGCGATAGCGGCCCTATTTGCCGCTTTGTTGGGGTATAACCCGATGCAGAAAATATTGGGGCCGAAGGGCCTGGCCTTATTATCACCGACGAATCGGGCCGTGGTGCTGGGAAGAACCTTCTTTCCCGACCTCATTGCGAAGCCATTTATGCACGCGCTCTCGGTCGTCTTCATTTTTTCGGCCCTGATGTCTCTGGTCGCGGCGGTGGCATCTCTACTTAGAGGACGGCATTTCGTCTATCAAGAAGAGACAGTGGAGCCGTCTTCGACCATCGTCCAAAATCATGAGCAACTCAAGATGTTGGCGCTGGCAGGCATATGGACCTCCCGCAAGGGGGCGCGCCCGGGCGCGGGCGCGGAGGAACGGCGCAGGTTGGCTCGGGCGCTGCACCTGTGGGAAATGGTTGACGGCCCCAGTGAAGAGCGCCCAGGATCCGAGATGGGCAAAGACCACGGGACGGGGATGTTAGGAGGAATTAGACGATGAAGAAGTATTTATGGCCGATTGGCGGGGTTGTGGTCACCGTCCTAGCCGGAGTGGTGGTGATGGTGGCGCCCTTTGCTCTGCACCTTAACCATGGCAGCCACTGGACGCTTGCGACCAAAGCCCTGTTTTGGCAAGGATTGGGTGTCATCGTGGTGGGAATGTTGGCGTTGATAGCCTGGCAACGTGACCTTGGTGCGCAGTTGCGCCGCCTAGCGCCAACCCCGGCTGACGCCGTAGTGGATCGGACGGAAGGAAAGGAGAGCGCGCCAAGCCAAACGATTAATGAATCTTCTGCGGACGCTTGGGAAAGGGAGTTGGCTAAACTGGCCGAAGCCGTCTTACAAGACCTCAAGAGCCAAACTGACACGTCGCTCATGGAGTCTAAGTCGTCCGTTCCGGATGATGATCTGAAAGAAGCGGCATCTGCTCTTCTCCATGATTTATCCCATCGAATGGAGCACGTCGGCGTGGATGGCGGTCGGCAGGGGGGGAGATATTCATGACCATGAAAGGGGGTTTATCGACGGTCCTGCTATTGGGAGGCATTTGGATCGGTGTCGCGCCGTTTTGGCTTGGGTTTGCCTCTAGCCATGGAGCCATATGGACGGGGGCCGTGACGATTTCGGTATCGATGGGTGCGCTAATCGTCATGGCGGGAATGGTCGGGCTCTTAGGATTTGCCTCGGGCGCTCTGGGCGAAGCCGAACGGCAGCTCGAGCGCCTGGCCTCTGAGCCATCGGTACCGGCCCGGGAGAACGAGCAGACGTCCGGATTGCAGGAACCTGTCGAACGCGAAGAACCTGAGGCGGAACCGTTTGATACGGATGAAAAGCTGCAAGCCTTGGTGGATCGGGTGCTGAAGGATCACACGCTGGCCTTCGAAGCGGAAAAGCGAACATAGCGCTTAGGCCACACGCGTGAGCGCTTGGACTCGGGTAGAGCGTCTCGAGTTCTTGCTGATTGCCAGTGGCTTGCGTTTTAGGCAAGCCTGGCAGATCATGACCCGATGCACAGAGGGGATGCTCATCTTCGCCGTAGGGCGATCGGCGTAAACTCTTCGCGGAGACAATGGGCCGCTTCGCCCAACCAGAGAGCACCCGCCGAGATGGCGAAGTTTTTGCTTGCATCTTCCTAAGTCACCCAGCTCAGATGGGCAGATACCGATTGCGGGGCCCCCGCAAAAATGCTATAGTGTCCAAGAAGCCCAAGACGATGGGTGCCAAGACTGGCTCAATATCCCATCCAGGTCAATATGTGGAACACGGACTTGATCCGTCGTCCTCGCCCTGTGGTTGGGTGGAGGTTATTTTTTTGTTCGGGAGGTGATAGGTGTGCCCACGGCTCAAAAGGCCCAAGTGATTGAAGAGACGCGGCAGGACTTTGAGCGAGCCACCGCGGTCGTGCTAGCCGATTATCGCGGTTTGACCGTTCAGCAGATGGGACAGCTGCGCGGTAAGTTGGCGGAGCGCGGTGTGGTTTTGAAGGTGATTAAGAACACCTTGATCAAGCGGGCGGCTGACGAAGCGGGGGTGCAAGGCCTGGCCCCTTATCTAACCGGACCCACGGCGGTGGCGTTTTCGTATGACGACCCTGTGGCTGCAGCCAAGGGGATGGCCGATGCCCTCCGTGAATTCCGGCGCATGGAAATCAAGGCGGGTGTGCTTGGCAAGGCTTCGTTTGACGCCAAGGCTGTGCGAAGTTTAGCGGAACTGCCCAGTAAGGAAGTGCTCCTAGGAAAACTGGTCGGCACCTTAAACGCCCCCATTCAACAGTTGGCTTGGGTATTGAACGCGCCAATCGCCAATTTGGCACGTGCCTTGGATCAGGTTCGTTTGAAGCAAGAGGCAAATGCTTAACACTCTCTAAGCAGATGTGAGGGTGATTACAAGGAGGTAAATTGATGGCTAAGGTCGAAGAGATCATTGAGTCGGTTAAAGAGATGAACGTGCTGGAATTGTCGCAGCTAGTGAAAGCTTTAGAGGAAGAGTTTGGCGTAACTGCTCAGGCCGCCGTTGCCGTAGCGGCTCAACCTCAAGCTGGCGGAGCTGCAGCAGCGGGTGCCGAAGAGGTTGAACAGACGGAGTTTGACGTCGTTTTGACGGCTTCAGGTGACAAGAAGGTTCAAGTCATTAAGGCGGTGCGGGAGTTGACGGGTCTATCACTGACGGAAGCCAAGGCGGTGGTGGACGGTGCCCCCAAGCCCGTGAAGCAGAAGGTGGCTAAGGCGGAGGCGGAAGAAGCGAAGGCAAAGCTGGAAGAGGCCGGAGCCGCCGTCGAAATCAAGTAGGTTACAACAAAATGATAGAGCCCACCCAAGGGTCGCCTGACGGCTTGACCCTTGGGTGGGCTTGTGATACTATTATTACTTGCTATATTTTATAAGCCATTTCATTCCAGTGCCGTATACGCTTTGGTAATCGTGCTTGTCGGTTGTGGCTGCCATAGGGAGAAAACCTGGGATACAAGGAGCTGACGGTGAATTGGCCAATTCTCTTGAAACGGGGCAAGCGGCAGAGCGGGTGAGCTTTGCCTCCATCAAGGAAGTTCTCGATATGCCCAATTTGATTGAGATCCAACAAAATTCGTACCAGTGGTTTTTGCAAGACGGACTACGGGAAATGTTTCGCGATATCTCGCCTATCCAAGACTTCACCGGCAACCTGATTTTGGAGTTTGTGGACTATGCCTTGAAGACGCCCAAGTATTCGGTGGAAGAGTGCAAAGCGCGCGACGTGACCTACTCTGCTCCATTGCATGTTCGAGTCCGCCTGATCAATAAAGAGACGGGTGAAGTTAAAGAGCAAGATGTGTTCATGGGCGACTTTCCCTTGATGACGGATAAGGGCACTTTCATCATAAACGGGGCAGAACGCGTCATTGTTAGCCAACTGGTTCGGTCCCCAGGGGTCTACTTTGGTGAGCAATTGGACCCAGCGGGGAAGCCGATTTTTTCGGCGACGGTCATTCCTAATCGAGGAGCATGGCTGGAGTTCGAGTCGGATTCGAATGACGTGCTCTCGGTCCGGGTGGATAGAACCCGTAAGCTGCCAGCTACCACCTTGCTTCGTGCTCTAGGGCTATCTACTGATGTGCAAATCGTAGAGGCGGTCGGTGATGATGCCCGAATCCGCACCACGTTGTCGAAAGATACGACGAAAAATCGCGAAGAGGCTCTCATCGAGATTTATAAGCGTCTACGGCCCGGCGAGCCCCCGACCGTGGAAAGTGCTCAAACGCTGCTGCAATCCCTGTTTTTCGAACCCAAGCGGTACGATCTGGCCGGGGTAGGTCGGTACAAGATTAACAAGAAATTGGCCTTTCGCCGTCGTATCGTCGGCACGTCGGCGGCGGAGACGGTGGTTCATCCGGAGACGGGAGAAATTCTCGTGCGCGAGGGCGACCATATTGGCCGAGATGTTGCGACAAGCCTCGATCAAGCTCGGGTGGGCCGGATTTTGGTGCGTTTGGAAAATGGCGAAACCGTTCTGGTCGTGTCCAATGGTCAGCCAGACTTTGAGAGTAAGACCATTAGCCGAGAAGATGTGGTTGCCTGTCTCAACTACCTTATGGCCTTGTTCGAGGGAGTAGGTACTTCCGATGACATTGACCATCTCGGCAATCGACGCTTGCGTTCCGTAGGCGAGTTGCTGCAGAACCAGTTTCGCATCGGATTGTCGCGTATGGAACGCGTGGTGCGTGAGCGGATGACTATTCAGGACATGGAGTCGGTTACGCCTCAGGCCCTGATTAATATTCGCCCGGTTGTGGCTGCGGTTAAGGAGTTTTTTGGCTCGTCCCAATTATCTCAGTTCATGGACCAAACCAACCCCCTGGCTGAATTGACGCACAAGCGCCGGCTGTCGGCGCTGGGCCCTGGCGGGCTATCGCGGGAGCGAGCCGGCTTTGAAGTGCGCGACGTCCACCATTCTCACTATGGTCGAATGTGTCCCATCGAGACCCCAGAAGGGCCGAACATTGGGCTCATTGGATCGCTGTCGACGTTTGCCCGAATTAACGCCTATGGCTTCATTGAAACCCCATATCGTCGGGTTGATAAGGAGCGCGGGGTGGTAACGGCTGACATCGTCTATCTGACTGCGGACGAGGAAGACGATACGGTCATCGCCCAAGCCAACGAGCCTTTAGAAGAAAATGGCCGTTTTAAGGCGGAGCGGGTGACCGTGCGCTCACGCCACGAAATCTTGGAAGAATCACCGGAACGGGTGGACTATATGGATGTCTCGCCCAAGCAGGTGGTTTCGATTGCCACGGCTTTGATACCCTTTCTGGAACACGACGATGCCAACCGCGCGTTGATGGGCGCCAACATGCAACGCCAGGCGGTGCCGCTCTTAGTTCCCGACTCTCCCGTGGTCGGCACCGGAATGGAAGGCAAAGCGGCCAGGGACTCGGGCGTGGTCGTGATTTCCCAAAAGAGCGGCGTGGTTGATCACGTTCAGGCAGACCAATTGGTGATCAAAAACGACGACCTGACCGTCTCGGTGTACAAGCTGCTGAAGTTCTCCCGTTCCAACCAAGGGACCTGCATTAATCAGCGACCCATTGTCCGGCGAGGAGACAGGGTGGTCCAAGGGCAGATTATTGCCGATGGTCCGTCGACGGACCAAGGAGAATTGGCCTTGGGACGCAATGTGTTGGTGGCCTTCATGCCGTGGGAAGGCTACAACTATGAAGATGCCATCTTGTTGAGCGAACGCCTGGTTAAAGAAGATGTCTTTACTTCGATTCACATCGAGGAATATGAATGCGACGCGCGCGATACCAAACTGGGTCCAGAAGAAATCACGCGAGATATTCCCAATGTCGGTGAAGAGGTTCTTCGTGACCTGGATGACCGGGGCATTATCCGCATTGGCGCTGAGGTGCGACCGGGCGACATCTTGTCGCCCTCGGAGATTTTTC
>JAKAAL010000094.1 GCA_021802375.1 Bacillota bacterium
GGAGTGGGAAGTCCCAAAGATTTGGACCAAACTTACCGCGAAGCCACTCGACGGATGTTGAACTTGGCCGATGAAGTGGGCTTAGATTTGACCACCGACGGGCAGATTCGATGGAACGACCTATTTGATCCCATCGTACGCGATGTCGACAATGTCTATTCCGAAGGTCTGCTTCGGCTATTTGATAACAACTTTTACTATCGTCATCCCGTCATACGCGGCCGGCTGGCCTTTCAGGGAGGAACCCTGCGCTACTGGTCTGAGCAGTCGGTAGCCATGTCGAAGGTTCCGCTGAAAGTGGCGTTGCCAGGCCCGTTTACCTTCATGGGACTTTCAGAAGACCAAAGCTATCATCAGTCGGACCGACTTCTTCAAGACTTGTTAGCGGTGTTGAAGCTTGAGAGGGAATCTTTGGCGGGAATCGGCGTGGCGGAAGTGCAGTGGGACGAGCCAAGTTTGTCCCGCGACCGTGCGTTAGACAAAGGCTACGTTAAAGAAGTCTTGGCCACGCTCACCGCGGAGGCGAGCCTACCTCAGTCTGTCGCGTTATTTTGGGGGCAAGGCGCACATGCGTGGCTTGAAGCCCTGGCCGATTTGCCCCTGCGCACGGTCTACCTCGATGCGGTGGCCGACCCTGCGGTAATACCGGCGCTAGCCGAAACCGAGTGGCCGTTCGCTGTAGGTGTGGGGGCTATTGACGCCCGTAACGTGCGACTGGAGTCGCCCTCGGATCTCGCGCGTCAATTAGAACCAATTATTCGTCGGCAGGGTAATGACCGAGTTATCTTGCATCCTACGAGTGGCCTGGAGTTGTTGCCGCCAGATCGGGCCGAGGCTAAGGTTCGCCGCTTGGCCGAGGTGCGCGCTGCGGTATTGGGAACGACCAAATCTTAAGACCAAGAGAGCGGGGTTAGGATAACATGAGCCAGATTTTAAAGACCACTTCGGTCGGCAGCTTTCCCAAACCTGCCCAGTTGGTGGAGGCGCGGATTCGCTTTCGCAAGGGAGAAATTTCACGAGCCCAACTAGCCGAGGCAGAGCGAAATGCCACCAAGGCCGTGATTCAATTGCAAGAGGACCTGGGCATTGACATCTTGGTCCACGGCGAAATGGAGCGCGGCGATATGGTGGCTTACTTCGCCGAAACGTGGCAGGGTTTTGAAGAGTCGCTGCCGGTGCGTTCGTACGGCAACCGCTACTACCGAAAACCCATCGTCGTGGGCACCGTGGGCGCTAAACGCGGCCTCACTGTCGATTCCTGGCGACAAGCGCAAGCACTCACCAAAAAACCGGTGAAGGGAATGCTGACGGGGCCCTACACGATTTGTGATTGGTCGTTTAATGCGTTTTATCCCGACCGTCGCTCGCTCATTTTAGACTTGGCTGCCATTGTTCACGAAGAGGCACTAGCCTTGCAGGAAGCGGGCGCCCACTATATCCAGATCGATGAGCCCGCCATCTCTACGCGACCCGAAGAGTTAGACCTGGCTATTGAGGCCATGGCCGTGGTCACGGATGGACTGACCGCGCATACCATTAGCCACATCTGCTACGGTGATTTCGAAACCATCTACCCGCGATTGTTGGACTTGCCCGTAGACCAACTAGATTTAGAGGCGGCCAACCAGGGTTTTCAGCTGCTCGACCTCATTCAGGCCTATCAATGGCCCAAACAAAAGGAATTGGCGTTGGGTGTGGTCGATGTGCACAGCCACAGTCTTGAATCGGTGGCGGCTGTCAAACAGGGCATTTATAAAGCGTTGGAGACGGTTCCCGCAGACCGTCTGTATATCGATCCCGATTGTGGGCTTAAGACCCGAACCTGGGAAGAATCCGAAGGGAAATTGCGGTTGATGATGGAGGCGGTCAACGAAGTTCGACAAGAACTGGGGTCTTCGTAAGGTGGAAGACCTTTCACTGGCCATCAAAGATCACGGGACTCTCATTGGCGACGGCGCCGCCGGTACGGAGTTGGCGCGGCGAGGAATTGACGAACACGCCATCCCCCTTCTACCCATTCGGCAGCGTGAAGCCGTCCTCAGTTTGCATTTGGATTATTTGAAGGCGGGAGCGCGGGTTATCGAGACGCATAGCTTTTCGGCCAACGGGTCGAAGTTTAAACAAGCGGGACTTGGTGCCGAGGTGTACGAAGTCAATCGCCGGGCCGCCCAACTAGGTCGTCATGCTCGGGATATCTTCGGCGACAACGCATGGGTCCTAGGGGCGGTGGGACCGCTAGCCTTGCCGGTCGCTTCACCGGTGGTGCGTGGCATTCCCATGGAAGAGGCGGAGGGACTTTATCGCGAGGCCGTGGCTGGCCTCCTGGCCGGCGGCGTCGACGGCTTCATCGTGGAAACGATGTCGGAGATCCCCACGGTGCGGGCGGCGATGGCTGCCATTCGGGCTGAGAGCAGGCTACCAGTGGTGGTTAATTTCGCCTTTTCCCCAGAAGGGACCACACTGTATGGCTTGACACCGGAAGAGGCCGCTCTGGCGATGGCCGATATGCCTGGAGGTCCCCCGTTTTTGATTGGAGCCAATTGTGGAAGTGGACCGAGTCCCCTGTTGGATGCGATTTTGCGGATGGCGCCCGTGGCCGAACGCTTACACGTGGGTTTGGCGGCATTTCCCAATGCCGGTCAGCCGCAGTGGCAGGCCGGACGTGTTCATTACCCGGCTGGGCCGCAGTATGTCGCCCGCTTGGCACACGCCTTAAAGGCGGCTGGCTGTCGTTTGGTTGGAGGATGTTGTGGTACCGGCCCCGACCATATCCGAGCCTTGACCGAGGTGCAACCCGATCCGCTCGGGGTTGACCGGGCCCACTGGCGCGGCGGGCTGGCGGTGGATGAGCCCGAGATGAGCGAGCCTAGAGAACCAGCTCCTCTTTTGAGTCGCGGAGTCACGGAAATATTGGCGGAAAAGGGTTTTGTAATAAGTGTTGAGTTGGATCCTCCAAGGGGCGTCAATGTTCGCCGCTTGGTGGAGGCGGCGGACAGAATGTATCGAGCGGGAGCCGACTTGATTAATGTGGCTGACAGTCCGATGGCGCGGGTGCGCCTGTCTGCTAGTGCGACGTGCCGCATCATTCAGGAGAAGGTGCCCATTGGCACTATCTTGCATTTCACGACTCGCGACCGGAACCTCATGGGATTGCAAAGTGACTTGCTGGGAGCTTATAGTCTAGGCGTTAGAAACGTTTTATGCCTGACGGGAGATCCTCCAGGTTTGGGTGATTATGCCGTGGCGACCGCTGTCTACGACCTGGATTCGATAGGGTTAGTCAAGGTGACGCGCGCACTGAATCAGGGTATTGATGCAGTCGGCCTGAAATTAGGAAGCCCTACCAATTTCGAAGCGGGTGTAGGCCTTAATCCCAACGCTGTGTCCTTAGATGAGGAAATGTCAAGGTTTCGTCGGAAGTTAGACGCCGGGGCCAACTTTGTTATGACCCAGCCTGTTTACGAGGTGAATCAACTGGCGAGATTTCTTGACGCCTTTGGTCCGGTGGACGTCCCTATTTTAGTTGGCGTCATGCCGCTGGTGTCCTTGCGTCAAGCCCAGTACTTGAATAATGAAGTGCCGGGCATCACGGTGCCCGCGCACATTTTAGCGCGAATGGAAGCGGTCGGCGAAGGCCAAGACGGAATTGACCTGGGCGTCGAGCTCGCTCTCGAGTTCATCGAACAGGTGTCGGGAATTGTTCAGGGAGTGTATTTGGTGCCGTCGTTTAATCGGGTGACACCGCTGATGCCCATCATTGACCACCTTGGCCGGCGCTTTCGCCACGGGGTCAAGCATGAGGGATGAGAAGAACCGCGATTGAGCTAAAATTAGCGCAGGGAGGACCATGGAGATCATGTTGTTGGTGCAGAAGTTCGGAGGAAGTTCGGTGGCCACCATGGACCATATTGAACGGGTGGCGGCTAAAGTGCAAAGCGTCTGCCAACGAGGCGATGCCGTGGTCGTGGTGGTGTCCGCGATGGGTGACTCTACCGATGCGTTAGTGAGCATGGCCAAGATGGCCAATCCGGATTTGCCTGGCCGGGAAATGGACGCCCTCTTGGCCACTGGCGAAATTCAGACGACTGCTCTTCTGGCCATGACGCTCTGTCGGCTGGGCTTGATGGCCCGTTCATTTACGGGCCGCGACGCCGGGATCACCACCGATCGTCACCACCGTCGCGCCCACATTTTATCCGTTGACCCGATTCGCCTTCGCCAAGCCTTAGATCAAGGCATTATTCCCGTGGTGGCCGGATTCCAGGGGGTTGACGACCAAGGCAACGTCACCACCTTAGGTCGGGGAGGATCGGACTTGACCGCGATCGCTTTGGCGGGAGCGCTGAAGGCCGACCGTTGTGAGATCTTTTCGGATGTGGCGGGGGTGTTTACCGCCGATCCCCGGGTGGTTCCCGATGCGGTGCCGATCGACCACTTAAGTTATGACGAAATGGTGGAACTAGCGAGCCAGGGGGCCCAGGTACTGCAGACCAGGGCCGTGGAATATGCTCGGGAAAATCGCGTGGTGATTCATGCCCGCTCGACCTTCCACGATGCCGAAGGCACTCGCATTGTCGACAAAAATCTTGACAATCCCTCGGTTACGGCCGTGGCCATGGCTAAAAACATTGCCAAGATTGGCTTGGTCGGGGTTCCCGACGCCCCGGGGGTGGCCGCTCATCTCTTTAGCCGCCTTTCGGCACGGAGTATTGACGTAGACCTGGTGATTCAATCCTTATCCCATGAGAAGCTGAACGACATTGCATTTACCGTGAGCACGGAGGATTTGCTTCAGGCAGAGCGGATTGCCCGCGAAGCATTGGTCGAACTGAAGGGGCAAGGCCTGGTCGTGGATCAAATGGTGGCTAAAATTGCTGCCGTCGGTTCGGGGATGCTTGGGCGCCCGGGGGTGGCCGCCCGTTTTTTTCAAGCTTTGGCAGAGGCAGACGTCAACATCCAAATGATTGGCACCTCCGAAATCAAGATCTCATGCATTGTCTCTCGCCAGGATGCCGAGCGAGCTCTTGGGGCATTGCACCAGGCCTTCGGGTTGGCAGCGGTCCATAGCGACGAGTAAGTAGCTGGGCGATGTTTGATGGAGATGGATGGATGAGACGCCATGGTGCCGCATGGCTTAGTGTCCCGCGAAAACCGCCGACCGTGGCGGCGGGGCTCCGTCTTTTACGCCGCAGTCGCCGGTTCGATGATACGGGGACATCATCCATGTCGTTCGTTCCCTCGGTAAGCGGTCATCGCAAAATGAATCTATTCCCTACGTTTTCCCTAAATTGTGCTCCATGGGTCGCGTATCGACCGCATTCGACATCAACCGGCGAAGAAATTGTCCCTTGCTTGACATTATTGACGAACGAATTTGGCCGATAAGAAAATTCATCCCCGTATAATGATGGTGGGCAGTTGACGTGCTCATCGCTCAGGATGCACTACTCTGGCAAATGGGAGGTTGTATGCGAGATGAACGCTAATCCAATCGTGTCGGTCGAAGGGGGAAAGGTCGCACTTCCACGAGAAGTGCTGGAGGCCTGCGGGATCTCTTCCGGAGATTCTGTCGTGCTGTATCAAATGGAAAATGAAGTGCATATTCGAAAATACATCCAGGGGAAGATACCCGCTGCAGGCGAGTAGATCTTGGCTACTCAGCATTCAAGGGCGCCTGTTAGCGGGCGCCCTTGAATGCTAATATGCGTGCGAAAGGTGGTTAGATGTGAGCGACGAGGTCCATTTCGACTAAAATAGCGCGAAGATGACTGCCCACCGTGGTGCGCACTGGATAAGGTGGGCTGGAGAAAAAACTGCGATAGGTCTGGTCAAAGCCATCAAAGTCGCGAGCGAGATTTTGTAGATGCACCGTGACTTTAATGGCGTGGTCAAAGGTAAGGCCAGCATGTTCAAGTACCTGACTCAGATTGATCATGGTCTGATGGGTTTGCTCTTCGATGGTTAAACCGCAAATTTGGCGTGTTTCGGGATCAAATGGACCAATGCCCGCCGTGTACAAAAACCCGTCGATGAGAACGGCTTGGGAAAATGCACGACGGGGTCGCGGCAGACCGGATACTTCCGTCTTTATCACTGGACCACATCCTTTCGTTGATCGCTTGGATCCCCGATACGCGAGTCGGGCATCGAGGGGAAGAAGGTTCACTTGTGCTGCTTCGCTTAGGAATCGAGAGGTTCGTCGGAAAGCGGTGACACGCGAAACTCGGAGCGCAGATGCGTAACCAGGTGGTCGAAGCTATGCAAGATTACGCCCGTGATGCCCAAGAGAATCCCCGAGATGACGAACATGGTGGTGACCAGGGCTGTGCCCACGGGCAGGACTTGCGTACGAGCCAAGGTCTGAATGACGGTCGAGCCTAACAGCACTCCCATGAGTACGAGGAGCAGTCCGGGTGTAGAAAAAAACAGCAGGGGGCGCCTACGAGCCACTAGGCCCAACAACAGATCGAGAATTTGCACACCGTGGCGGATGGGGTTTCGTTTGGCCTTGTCGAGGTAGTGCACATGGATGGGAACTTCAACCACGCGAAGATTCGAGCGTTTGATTAAGAATTGCATTTCTGACTCCACCTGAAGGCCGAGGCTGTCAAAATTTAACTGGCGAAGCGCTGCAGGGGAAAAGGCCCGATAGCCGCTTTGCGAATCTGTCACAAAAACTCCGCTGGCCACGTTGGTGGCCTTGGTCAGAAGAGACTGGCCCAATTGACGATATCGGGGAATTCGGTTCTTGGTTCCTAAAAATCTTGAACCAATGACGACGTCGGCGTCATCATTAAGGATCGGTTCCACCATGATGGGAAGTTCTTCCGGATCGTGTTGTGCATCCGCATCTAAGATGACCACGGCACGAGGATTACGCGACAAAGCTCTTCTAAATCCGTGGTTCAGGGCCGCACCTTTTCCTTGGTTTTGCGAAAGGCAAATGACATCAGCTCCCGCAGCGCGAGCCAAGCGCGCCGTACGGTCGCTGGACCCGTCGTCGACCACCACCACGCCATCCACCATCGGTAGCGTTTCCAGAACGACACTACCGATGAAGCGTTCCTCGTTATAGGCGGGAATTACTGCGACAATGCCACTTTCATCTTTTTCTCTACCATCTTTCTGAGAAGTAGACGTCGGCTCAGCGCTCCAAGCATTCGATTCCCGGGCTAGCATTCGTTTCACCCTTTCTATTGCAAGCTGCCATGTATCCCTCGTGGAATGCAAAGAAGTCCTCTTTTGGTATACAAAATCCAACGGCCAAAAGCAGTCTCAAGGGCAGTGTCAATTTACAGTGCCCTAAGTGCGTTCCCCTAAAGGGACCGATGCCGGCTTAGGATTGGTCATCCCGATACGGGGAATTGGCTAGCATGGATAAGCAGGTCAACCACGGAGCGATCCAACAAATTTCCTGAAGACCTGAACCGATAGGAAATCAAGACCGGGGCCGACGTGTACTTTGGGCGATAGGGCGAGGGGTGTCCGTTCAGGGGGATCAATCTAACGGAAGGAGTGCCGTGGACGAGTGCCATAAAGTGGAATATACTGTAAGAAAAAGGAAGTTATCGGAGGGGTTATGGGGATCTCCAAGGTCACCGCCGTAGTACCTAGTTATGGACATGCTGGTTATATCGGTAAGACCCTAGAGAGCTTGCTCGGGCAACAAGAGCCGCCGAGGGCCATTGTGGTGGTGAATGACGGTTCGCCCGATGATACCGACGCGGCGGTCGGACCCTATTTGAATCGTATTACCTACCTTCGCCAATTTCACCAGGGTCTTGCGCATGCGGTGCTGAACGGGCTGAGTCTGGTTGAGACGGAATATGTCCACTTCATCGCCTCTGACGACTGGCTTGAGCCCACGGCCCTTCAAGTCCTGTCTCGGGTTCTTGACAGCGACCCTGAAATCGGAGTAGCCCACGGCTGGAGGGTGGTAGAGGACGGTGATTCCAGCCACTTAAACGGGCCTCCCCTCGTGGGTAAGCATCATAATCTGAAGCTGGTGCTCTCGGGCGAGTATATCTATGCCACCCCATCAATTCTCTGGCGAACTGCGGCAGTGCGGCAGGTCCAGGAGGCCCTAAATCTCTCGTTCGCTTTGGACTACGCGCGTTGGATGGCTGTATTGTTGGAAGGTTGGCACTGCTATGCAGTCCCCAATGTCCTGGGCCACTATCGTAGACATGCGCGCAACTCTAGTCGACAAGCTAACTACCATTTGATGAGCTTGGACGAGCTGCGGGCGCTTCGCTTCATTCTGCGTCACTACCGGCATCGCATGACCCATCGGCAGTTAGCCACGCTTCGCGTCAATATTCACGGGCACTACCGCGATCGGGCGTGGCAGGATCTTCGTGCCGGAAGGGCCGAGCGTGCCCGACGAAGGTTTGCTCATCACCTCCGCCACTCCCCGGGGCGCTTTAATAGCATCGTGGGTTGGGGTGCCGCCAGCCTGCCTCGGCCGGTATATTATTGGCTACGCGCCTTGGGGCCGGTTCGGTAAAGACGTATGGTCTGGAGGCAGGGCGCCATGGTCAAAGACTGCCCTGTTCCCGCCAAATCGGGTCATTCGACTAGCCGATTTAGCGTACGCGACATCTAGCGGGCCAACGCCGGTGTCGGCAGCGGCCATCCAAGCAGCAATTAGCAACAAAGCAACTGGCCGTCGCGGGCTTGACCGACCCAATTTCCCACCAGCGGTAGCAACCGCTTTTGACCATCCACGCGATACGGACCCACGGGACCAACCGTACACCCTCACTGGAGTTCGGTACGGCCAATGGGGAGAGCGCTTGAGGCATCGCCTCATCTGGTTCCTAAGACAACCATGCCTTGAGGAGATTTCTCTTTACTGCCCGTGAATTCGACCGTTGGCTAGTCGTCTCTGATTCCGAAGGCATCATGATAGGGAACCGGTTCTTAATCGGCAATGGGCAAGCGCTGCATCGAACATGTCGTTACCTTCAGCAACCAAAGGCCCCTTCCCTTATTCGTGGAGAATGTGCCGGTTTTCCGCAGTCGTTGGTTTAAAGGGATCCCCTCTTGATCCCTGGCTCGCCCACCGCCGCCATACCCTGGCGAGGACCAGGCCCGGATGCGATACATGGCCGCGAATGGGTTAAAAGACCAAATGCTGTCAACTTCCCGACGGCCCAGGCCAAGGTTTTCCAGGTATTGCCAAAATGTCCGAAATATGGATAATACTGGTACATGGATGTGGAAATATATGGATCGCCATTAGCGATGGTGACAAAGGGGTTTGGTGTCGGCCTATGAACGAAATCACGGTCATTGTTCCCTCCTTTGGCCACGCGCGATATATCGCGCAGACCTTAGAAAGTCTATTGCAACAGACGCGGCCGGCCAGCCAGATCATCGTGATCGATGATCACTCTCCGGATCGAACGGACCTGGCCGTGGCCCCGTACCTCGACCGTATCCGCTACCTCCAGTCGCCTTACCGTCAAGGGGTGGGGGCCAGTGTGTGGCGAGGAGTGGACATGGTGGAGACGGAGTACACCTACCTAATTGCCTCCGACGATTGGATTGAACCTCGGGCTCTGGAGGTGTTAGCCAGATTCTTGGACAAGGACCCCCACATCGGGGTGGTGCATGGTGCCCGGACTGTGGTGGAAGACGGGGGGACCCGGTTGAGTCGTTCCCCTATTGAGGGCCCATATCGCCTCCTCGACCACGCTTTCGACAATGACTTTGTCTATGCCCATCCGGTCATTCTATGGCGGACCCAGGCACTACGCCATGATTGCCGCTTTCGGCGGTTTTCGCTCAGCCTCGACTGGGCTCACTGGATTGCCGCGGGACTAGACGGGTGGGATGGCTATGCCACCCATGAGATGCTTGGCTACTATCGTCGTCATGCTAGCAACACCAGCCGCTGGACCCTTCCCATCGTGGCCGAACAATCGAGCCTCCTGCGCTTCGTGCGTCGTCATTTTAGCCAGCAACTAGGATCCGAAAATCAGGCGAAATTACGCATGGCATTGCATCAACGAATTCGACTGCAAGGTTGGCTTGATCTTTCCGAGGGGAGGCGGCGTCGCGCCCACCGCC
>JAKAAL010000095.1 GCA_021802375.1 Bacillota bacterium
TCCCAAGTCTCATTGCATATTGTCTATGTACTCATGTCTCGCGCCATGAGGATGAACTAACCGCGAGGGGAATATCAAAATGGAAGAAACGGTCGTTCAACCCCTGGGTTGCTGGCGTATGACTTCATTACGGTAGGACGAGACGAAGAGGAGTGGCCCCAGCCATGGATACAACCTAACAAAAAATTCCTCATCGCGACCTGGCTCCTAGCTCCAGTTTTAATATTCCCCCTTAATGATAAAAAACGAGCCGCGAATGGTGCCCGCAAGTTTAGACCGCTGTCGGGCAAATTTAAACGTTGTTGCTAGCTCCTTGGGGACATCCATGCCCTCGGTCAACTTAAATCCCACAGCTCGCTTCTTTAGGGGATCCAGCGAATACATGACGTTGACCACCAAGCCGTCCTCGTAAAAGACATAGGTAAATTGAATATCCTCCACCTGAAACCGCGAAGTTTCTAAAGGTCTGGCTTCAAACTCGATAGCCCGTTCCGTTTTCAGAATGCGTTCCACGTAATCGAGTGCGGCTTGGCTTTCGTGGGCTGGGACCACCGTAAAGTCATGCTGGTACTTGTTCTTAAAGTATCGAGCCTCATTGGCCCGTAACCCGGCCATCGCCTGGGCCACGGGAGAAGACTCCAACCCCACTATGGATACGTGTTCAAAATCCACGAGATAGGACACATCAGGCACCCCTCTTTAAAGTACTTTTCCAACGCAATTGTCGAACATCGATCGATGAGCTGTCAAATCGCCCCGGCCCACCTGCCCTACCCTCTTCTACAACCACACGACCGAGACCTGTTTGGCGGCAGACCCAACCCTGGCATTCTTTAATCAGAAGCGCTATAATGAGAGAAAAATGCGTTAAAAGAGGGTCCGTCTTGGCAGAAGTCGAAGCAGATGTGTCGCTAGATTTGGTTCCTGTGGTCGATCTCCGAGGTCGCCCGCTCTCTCCGTGTACTCCTGAAAAAGTTGAACAAAACCTACGGGATGGTCTAGCTCGCTTCGAAGATGGGGTGCTTCATCTTAACTATCGACCGATGGCTTACCGCACCATTTACCGTGCAGTCAAAAAGCGAGATGGACTGCGATGCGCCTGGTGCCACGGGGTCGGCTCTACCTTAGAACATGTGATCCCGGTGTGTTGGGGAGGCCTCACCACGCTGGACAATTGCGTCATCGCCTGCCGTGCGTGTAACCACAGCCGAAACAATGCCTTACCGGACCAGTTTATCGCATGGACCGGGTTTCGACCCACCCACCCCGTCATTCTACGTATCCTTAAGAATCAAGAAAAAGCGCTACAGATGGCGCAAGATGCTCTCGCACGCAAGTCGATTACCGCATGCACCAGTAAAGAAGAGGCCCAAGTATGGGTGGCGTTTCAATCGAGTCAACTCGACCGTGTGCGTCCAGCGCCCCCCAGTCTTCCGCAATCCCGATTGAAGCCCGATGCCAAGCCGTTTTTTGATGTGTTTTTACCTTGACCTCCCGCAGCCATAGCATCGACCGTCGCACGGCAGTTCGGGTACTACGGGGAACCATCGCGCTGCGATCAAGGCCGCAAACCGGCCAGAGTCATATTGTGAAATATGGGGCGCAGGCGGATCGGCGCGTTAGCCTCGCGGCCGAGATGGACCCGATTCGTTAAAAGCACCATGGCCACACCATATTGCGGATCCACCCAGAGTGAAGTGCCCGTAAATCCCGTGTGTCCCACCGCTTGGGGGGACATTAAGTCTCCGGCCGATGACAAGGGGTGCGGCTTTTGAAATCCGTATGCACGTAATTCACCCGGGATCCCCTGGGTACGAGGAAGAAGCCATGCCGCGATCGTCGGGCCCGACAGCCATCCTTGTGGGTCCAAAATGGCTTGTCCAAAACGTAGCAGGTCGGCCACCGTGCCGAAAAGACCAGCGTGTCCCGAAACCCCACCGGCCGCCCGCGCGTTCTCATCGTGGACCACCCCACACCAATAACGACCCGTCTTGGTATCGAGCTCGGTGGCCGCCATATTGCTGTGGTCCGTTGGCAAATATCCCATATGGGCAAGCCCTAAGGGACTCGCTACTTCCTTGATAAACAGTCGATCTAGAGGCAGTGCCGTTACTTGTTGGAGGATATGCCCCAAAAGAATGTAATTCAGATCCGAATAGAGGACTTGGTGCCCCGGTTCAAAAAGCCGCGAGGATTGGGAGATGACCGCCACGTGCTCCTCGGGTTTCGGATGTGCAGTGAGATCCATCCAACTGAGGAATCCCGAAGTGTGGGTTAAAAGGTGACTGAGGCGTACCTCACCAAAGTTTCCGGGTAAAAATCGGGACACGAGATCGTCCAACCGCAAGAGCCCACGTTCTAAAAGCCGCATCGTGATGGCCGTGGTCGCTACCACCTTGGTTAACGATGCCAAATCAAAGACCGTGTCGGCCATCATCGGCAATGGTGTGGGGTTGAGTTGGCGGAAGCCTTCGGCGCCAACCGCGATGATTTCGGACACCGTGGCCACCCCAAAGGCGGCTCCAGGAAGGGATCCTGTGGCCACCAGAAATTTAATGTGCTCAATAATGGCGTCGAGATTGCTTAACCGTATGACACGCGCCTCCTTAGTGTTTGACGTCCTTTACATGCGTTCTGGAAGGGAAATTCCGAGTAATTCCAACCCGGAGCCTAACACCACCAACACCGATTCGATGAGGGCCAAACGTGCTTGTCGAACCGGACCGGATTCCTCTAAAATGCGTTCTTCTCGGTAAAAGGCATGAAATGCGCTCGCCAGTTCCGTCAAGTATCGCGGAAGGTGGTGCGGTGCCCGTTCCAGCGCCGCTCGAACGATTACATCGGGATACCGGGCCAAGAGCCACAACAACTCACGTTCGTGGGAACTCTTAAGATAACCTAAATCGAGCGCTTCGTTAGGTTCACCTAAGTCTCGCCATTGTCGTAAAATCCCGTGAATTCTCGCCCCCGCGTACTGAATATAGTAGACAGGATTCTTCGAATCCCTCAATTTTGCCAGGTCTAGGTCAAAATCCATGGGGGATTCCGGTGCACGTTCTAAAAAGAAGTAACGAGCGGGATCGACCCCGGCTTCGGCAATGAGATCGTCCAGCGGGACATAACTGCCCTTGCGCTTAGACATGCGTACCAGTTCTTCTCCGCGCATGAGCCGAACCAACCCCACAATGAGAATTTCTAGCCGATCGGGCGGATAGCCTAGCGCCTCCACCACAGCACGCATGCGTCCCACGTAGCCATGATGGTCCGGGCCTAACAGATCGATCACATAGTGGTATCCGCGGTCGAACTTATCCGCATGATACGCCGCATCCGGCACGAAATATGTCATGGCCCCGTCGGATTTAACCATCACGCGATTTTTGTCGTCCCCGAATTTTTCGGATAAAAACCAGCGCGCCCCATCTCGCGTTTCGATGAAGCCAAGATGATCCAGGCGTTGCACGATGGCCTCGGGAGCCTCGGCCCGCCGGAGCTCCTTTTCGTGATACCAGCGGTCGAACTCCACCCCGAATCCCCGTAACACCGACTCGTGTTGCTGTTGAAATTTTTTAGCCCCGTAGTCTCCCAACAGTTCAAAGCTCGCTGCATCGAGATCCTCGATCGCAATGTCCGGATGCTCCTCACGCCAGGCCTTCGCCACGTCAATCACATATTCCCCGGGGTATACGTCTTCCGGCCACGTGCTCATAACATCCTGGCCTTTGAGTTCTAGGAGCCTTAAGTAAATGGCGTGCCCAAGTTTCAGCACCTGATTCCCGCCATCATTCACATAGAACTCTCGGTGCGCCACGAAACCGGCTCGGTTCATGATGCGCGCCAGGCTATCACCAATCGCGGCAGCTCGACCATTCACGACCACCATCGGTCCCACCGGATTAGCCGACACAAATTCAATGAGCGCCCGGGATCCCTGGCCGATCGAGGTTTTTCCGTAGTCTGGGCCCGCCGAGCGCACTTGGTGCACCACCTCGGCCATCCATCGCGTCTTTATCGTGAAGTTCAAAAACCCGGGTCCGGCCGCCACCACCTGCTCCACCACATCATCCGTCGGCCATTCGGCCGCCAGCGCCGAAGCCAGCGTCAAGGGCCGGATCTTGGTAAAGCGAGCCGCCTTTAAGGCCACGTTGGACACCAGGTCGCCATGTCCTTCCTCGGTAGGGCGGTCGACCTCAATATAGCTTCTTAGATGCTCAAATCCCCGAGCCGAAAGCGCTCTATCAAGGTTTTCTATGATATGGGCCTTGGCTTCGCCAAATCGTGAATCAGGCGCCATGTACATCCCCCAGTCTTGTGGTCGCCGCCTTAGTGCCCGATCGCCAAAAACGCCTCCCGAACCATCTTGGCGGCTAGCACTCCCGAACGCTGAGAAAGGTCGTGGGCAGGCATCGCTTCCACCAGATCCATACTGACCACGTTAAGAGCACTTAATTGCCTTAGGGCTGAAAGTGCCTCCTCCGAAGAAATTCCTCCCGGCTCAGGGGTTCCGGTGCCGGGCATGAAGGCGGGATCCACCACATCAATATCTATGGTGACATAGACGGGACGGTCGCGCAACTCATCGAGAACCGCGGTCAACGGTTCTAATACGTGGTGTGGATGGAGTCGGGTGTGTTGCCGTGCGTACTGGGCTTCTTGCTGGGTCCCGGATCGAATCCCAAATTGCAAGAGATGGCGGGGTTTTAAGAGTTCCGCCACGCGTCGCAATACGGTCGCATGCGAGAGGCGTTCACCCAGGTAATCGTCGCGCAAATCAGCGTGGGCATCCCAATGTATCACCACCAACTCCGGATAGCGGGCGACGACAGCTTGAATCAAGGGTAGAGTCACCAGATGCTCGCCACCGAGACCAAAAAAGCGTTTGCCCTCGGTAAGAATCTGATCCGCGGTCTCATAAATGTGGGCAAGGCTTGCCGTGACATTCCCAAACGGGAGTTCCAGATCTCCGGCATCATGGATCGCTAGGTCTTCCAAGTCCCGATCCTGGGCCCAGGAATAGGTCTCGATGCCATAGGAGCTTTCTCGGACTCGTGCTGGGCCAAATCGGGATCCCGGTTGAAACGATGCCGTAAAGTCCATCGGGATGCCGAAATAGATCCAATCGGCGGGTTGCCACGCGCTATTCATGCCTAGAAATCGGTCGGTCCGATAAAACCTATCACTCATCTAACGCACCAGCTCTTGAACAAATTTAGGCAGGTCAAAGCAGCTCTTTTGGATTTGGGGCGTCCAATAACGAGTAGGCATGTCCATGAGATGCGGCCTCAGATCACTCACCAGATCGCCTTTGGCTCCCAAACTAAAACTCCAGAGCCCACTGGGATAGGTGGGAATCGCGGCCAAGTAGAGTTTGGTCACGGGGAACGCTGCCCCAATCCCTGTCATCACACGCCGTATCAGATGGGGCTGTAAGAAAGGGGATTCGGACTGGGCTACCATGATTCCGTGGTCTCCTAGTGCCTGATAAATGCTTCGATAGAATTCGGGGACAAAAAGCCCTTCGGCGGGACCCACGGGATCGGTGGAGTCGACAATGATGACGTCAAAATCTTTAGCTTCTTTGACCCACTGAATCCCATCGGTATAGTGGACGAAGGCCCGCTCGTCATCCAAGCTCACCGCAATTTCAGGAAAGAAACGTAAAGAGGCCTGCACCACTTTTTCGTCGATTTCGATGAGATGAGCCTCTTCAACGGAAGGATGTTTTAAAATCTCGCGGATGGCTCCACCGTCGCCACCCCCAATCACCGCAACCTTTTTCGGATGCGGGTGCAGAGCCAACGGCACATGGGTAATCATTTCATGGTAGACAAATTCGTCCCCAATCGTCGTCTGCACCGCTCCATCGAGTACCAATAAACGTCCATAGGCATCAGTGTTCGCCACCACCAGTTCTTGATAGGCGGTGGTTTCTTTCCACAACAAAGATTCTATCTTGAGACCGAGCCGTACGCTATCGGTCTGATCTTCCGTAAACCAAAGTTTCATCACAAATTGTGCGGGAACCTCCACCCCGTCCGGGGGGAAACGCCATCCCGCTTCTCCTTTCTTGACAGGTCCTTACAGGGTTAATACCAGAGCGCTACGGCCGCAAACGCACAGCCAATTTTCTCGACCCGATGTTCACTGGCCCTGACAATGATCCGCTTAATCTCGCGCCCACGCTGCAAAAAGGCCGTGCGAGCCATTTCCGCCACCTGTTCTTCGGCTTGTTCTTTACCGCAACGCCCGGAAAATTCCATGATGACGCCGTACTCATCCCATTCCCCAACTCCAATCGCCACGGCCGCAGAAATGAGTTCGCCCTCGGTCTCAGAGGTGATGGTCCCATAAGCGGTGGGCATGAGTTGTCCCGGCACAATCTTCAGTTCATTCACTTCCGTCGCGTTGGGGGGCAAAATCGAGCTGACCCGCAGGAGATTAACATTGCCAATGCCAGCGGCCAACAACGCATGATCAAACGCATTGAGCCGCGTGGGTCCTTCGGCCGATCCAGCGAGTAAAGTAAACTTTTTCGGGGTCTCTAACACGACGCCACGTCCTTCCTCAGGTTCCAGAAAATACTTCGCACATTATAGCGAGCCGTCCCTTAGAATACAACGTTTTTCGTTGATAGCATACCCGTCCCTGGGTTTTTTAGCGAAATTCCTCCCAACCGGAAAGGATCGGTCGAAACGGGCAATACTAGCTCGGAAAAGGAGGGCTCTGGATGCAGTCTCGGAAGTCACGACACAAGAACCCCAAGCACCGTGTCGCCACTTATTGGCGTCGCTTGCGAGATAAAGTGGGCAACACCGGTGCCATGATTAGCCTGCCGGCTCTAGTGGTAGGAGCCACGACCGTGCTCTTGCCCACGGCCTGGCTTGCGTTGCCAGCCCCGAACTTACCAGCTGACACGACAATTTATGATCAAAAAGGCCGCTTAGTCAGTGTCCTTTATGGCACTGAAAATCGGATGCCAATCCCCTACAGCCAAATACCGGATAGCGCCCAAAACGCCTTGGTGGCCATCGAAGACGACACCTACTGGATTGAGCCGGCCATCGATCCGGTTGGCATTTTGCGGGCCGCCGTCATCGATATTACTGCCGGTAAGATTGTCCAAGGGGGAAGCACCATCACCCAACAGCTGGCCAAAAATCTCTACCTATCCGATGTCCGAACTTTTTCCCGGAAGTTTAAAGAACTCCTGATTACCCTAAAGATGTCGACCATGTACGATAAACGACAAATTATTTCGATGTACCTCAATGACGTCTACTTCGGAGAGGGAGCCTACGGCATCCAAGCCGCCAGTGAAGTCTACTTCGGCCATGGTGCCCGCACCCTCACGCTTCCCGAATCCGCACTCCTGGCGGGGTTGGTCAATGCCCCGAGCTATTATGACCCTTACGTAAATCCGCGCGCTGCGGTGGCTCGGCGCAATGTGGTGCTCCATCAGATGTACCTCTTACACTACATCACCAAGAGCCAGGAAACGGCAGCCATCAACACCCCTCTCAAACTATCGGGGGCACCCCTGGCTGGTGACAAAGCGCCATACTATACCAAATTTCTTTCGGATCAGCTCGCCACCCTGGATCCGAGCGTGGCCAAGAATCTTTACAATGGCGGCTACTCGATTACCACCACCATGGATTGGACTATGCAAAAAGCGGCCCAGACCGCCATCAAAGACTATATGCCCGCGACGTCCTTAGTGCATGGAGTCTTGGAGCCCGAAGTCGGTCTCAGCGCCATCAATCCCACCAACGGCTACGTCGAAGCCATTGTGGGGGGCGTCAACTACGCCAATACCCAACTCGATCGGGCCACGAAAGCGGCACGGCAACCCGGTTCCACCATGAAATATTTTCTTTACACCACCGTCATTAATAAGGGCTATTCGACCTCGGCCATCCAAGATTCGGCACCGGTACGTTTCCCTGCCGGCAATGGTAAATGGTACGTACCGCATAACTACGGGCACGTGTATAATGGGCCGCTCCCGATTCGCTATGCCATTGCCTTGTCGGATAATATTTGCGCCGTCAAGTGGATGAATGCCGTGGGCCCGCCGGCCATGATCGCCATGGCGCATTCCATGGGCATCGTAAGCCCCCTCGCGAATAACTTAACCACAGCTCTGGGATCGTCATCGGTGACCCCTTATGAGATGTCGCGCGCGGTGGCCCCCATCGCCAACGGCGGGGATCGGGTCCATCCGATTTGCATCTTAAAAGTGGTGGACCAAAGCGGCCATGTCGTCTATAGCCAAGCACCACACCTGACCCGCGTGATTACGCCTCAGGTGGCGTATGTCGTAAGCAACCTCTTTACCGCACCCTTACTCAATCCGATGGGAACCGCCCATGACTTGCATCCCATTTTTAGTCGTCCGGCTGATGCCAAAACGGGAACCTCCTCTGGGCAACGCGATGCCTGGTTGGTCGGGTTCACACCCCAACTAACGGCGGCGGTGTGGGTCGGCAACGACAACGACAGTCCACTTGGTCTCACTGGAGATGCGGGTGCTGGCCCCATCTGGGCCCACTTTATGAAATGGGCTTTGGTCAATAAGCCGGTGGTCAATTTTACCAAACCGCCGGGGATTGTGACTCACACCGTGTGCGTTAAAACCGGGCTTCTAAGCAACGGGTGTTGCTCCACGTATAACGAGGTATATATTCGAGGGCATCAGCCCACCAAAGTGAGCCCAGGCTGTGTCTCAACGCCTACCTCGCATCATAAAAAGAAGACCAAACATCCGAGTAAAACATCCGGATCAAGCCTTTTAAACTCCATCTTGAAGTCGCTGACACCGTAGAAAGGCAATGGGCAGAGGCATGGTAAACCCTTTGTACGGGCCGTTGGGAATCATGGGCGCCACCCCGGAGCCCCACCTGGTATGGGGTAAGGAAACGCTCTCTAGGATAAGGGTTACAGCCAGCAAAGTACGACGGCAAAAGACGAGCGTCATTCCCCGGCGACACAGCGCGCCAGGAAATCTCCCATCTCTCCGGCCTCTCTGGTCTCATAAAACCGGACCATTTTCTGATTAAACTCCAACTGCCGTGTGGCGGGAATGTTTAGTGCCTCGTGGCCTGAAGACAGCAAGATACCATTAGCCATGAGACGAGCCGTTCTCTTATTGCCACCGAAAAAAACTGCTGGAGCGCACCAAATAGAAAAAAGTTAAACGCCCGGTGATAGGGGTCGTCTAAGGTATTGAGTGCTGCGATCCCGCGTCCAAACCTGGAGTCGAGTTGGTCAGGAAATGGAGGCTGGTAATGCGTCACGCCTTGAATACTCACCGGACGATTCCGAAACACCCCCCATTCCAGCGCTTCTTCGAAGGCTATCAGGCCATTTAGATGGCAAAAAGTCTCCTTATTCAGCCCAAATTCCCCGGCCAACACGGTGTTAAATAAGGAACGCCAGGCATTGCGCAAGTTTAACACCAGGCGCTCCTCTTCGAGTCGATGTCCGCCCACGGTCACGCCGTCGAGTAAGGTTTGCACCTCGGGTAAGGTGTAGGGGCTCCCTTCCAAACGCGCGGCGTCATAGACTAATCCTACTAGCTGCCGTTTGGCTAAGAACACCGCGCTCCGCACCGAGTCTCGTTTGGGAGCCACGGTGGGCAGCGCCGGTGCAAACCCCAAGGCCAGTTCGTAGTCGTTCAATATCTTCACCCCATTACCCGCCACTCTAATCATCGTGCGTTTTACCAACGCGTGTACATGAGTCCCGGCGGATGCTTAGAAACGGTCCTGCCAATCCTCCGGCACCTCAAGTTTTCCTTCAAAAACTGGCACCACGTGTCCTCCCACTTCGAGCGAGTCTAAGCCGTGGGCGTTAAGCCGCAGCCAAAGCAATGACGGTCTTCCTATTTCTTCCCCTTGATGAATTTTATAGCGTTGGCTAGCCGTGGCACCCGTAGCTTTCAGCAGATACGTTCCAAAGGCGGCCGCCGCCGAGCCAGTGGCGGGATCCTCCGTGACCCCGATCCCTATCCCAAAAAATCGGGCATGGTAGGTAGACGGT
>JAKAAL010000096.1 GCA_021802375.1 Bacillota bacterium
ATGCGGGATGCCAAGATTACTCAGATTTATGAAGGAACCAACCAGGTCCAACGCTTGGTTATATATCGCAACATGGAGACGGAGAGTAACTGATGACGAAATCCTACATTAAGGATTTGCCCCAGCGTGTTGGGCAACCAGTGCAGATTGAAGGCTGGGTGACGCACTTTCGCTCGTCGGGGAAAATTCATTTCATTGTAGTGCGAGATGGAACGGGTACGGTGCAATGTGTGGTTTCTGGTGATTTTTTTGCTGATTGGGACCATTTGACGATCGAAACCGCCTTGGCCATCACAGGGGAAGTAAGAGCCGATGCTCGTTCTCCAATGGGGGTGGAGATTTCCGTATCGACCATTGGCATCATTGGACCAAGTATAGATTATCCGATATCCCCCAAGGATCACGGCACCGATTTTTTGATGGGCCATCGGCATTTGTGGATCAGAAGCCCGAGACAATCTGCCATCTTAAGAATCCGTGCCGGAGTGATTCGGGCAATTCGAGGGTTTTTAGACCACAACGGCTTTATTGTGGCCGACCCCCCGATTTTGACGCCGGCCGCGGCCGAGGGCACGACCACCCTTTTTGGCATCGACTATTTCGGCGATCCTGCCTATCTGTCGCAATCCGGGCAACTTTACATGGAAGCCTTGGCCATGGCGCTAGGGAGGGTTTACTCTTTTGGACCGACGTTTCGGGCCGAAAAATCTAAAACCCGGCGTCATTTAACCGAATTTTGGATGGTCGAGCCAGAGATGGCGTTTGTTGAGTTTACAGAAAATCTCGAGTGGCAAGAACGCTTAGTAGAATATACCGTCCAACAGGTTTTGACCAACAATCTATCCGATTTGCAGGGTATTGGCCGGGATCTGGAACCGTTGCGCAAGGTGAAGGCGCCATTTCCGCGGATAACCTATGACGAGGCATTGGAACGGTTGAAGTCAAAACAACTGGAAATTCCGTGGGGAGAAGACTTGGGTGCTCCCCATGAAACGGCACTGGCCGAAGAGTTTGATCGACCAGTCTTTGTCACTCATTTTCCGACAAAACTTAAATCTTTTTATATGCAGCCGGATCCTAGTCGACCGGAACTAGTGTTGGCTGCTGATCTTTTGGCACCGGAGGGTTACGGGGAGATTGTCGGCGGAAGCCAGCGAATTCACGACTTGGCCCTCTTGGAGCAAAGATTGAACCAACATCATTTGCCACCTGAAGTATACTCATGGTATCTAGATTTACGGCGCTACGGTTCGGTGCCGCACAGTGGCTTTGGGATGGGATTGGAGCGGCTGGTGGCATGGATTGCGGGTCTGGACCATGTGCGTGAAACCACGGCCTTTGCACGGACGTTAAACAGAGTGTGGCCATAAAGTCAATCATAAGGGAGGAGGGGGTCTGGGTGCCACCGTCAGATGATCAGGAACAAGGTTTGGATATAGGAAAAATCCTTAATGCGGCACGGATTCACCATCGCTATTCGATTGATGACGTGAGCGAAGCCTTGCGTATACGGCGCGACTACATTCAAGCATTGGAGCAAAATCGCTGGGAAGACTTGCCGGGCGAAGTCTATGGTCAGGGATTTCTCAGAAGTTATGGACGATTGATAGATCTAGACGGCGATAAACTGGTCGAGTTGCGGCGTTCCGTGATTGGTGCGCCCAGTACTAAGACTGTGTTGCCCGATGGTGGCACCTCCGGCAAGGGAACGGGAATATTTACCCATCGTGGTACTGCCCAGGGTAGCGCATCAGTTCTTAGCCGATCTCAGAAGATGCGGCCGACCGCCGCTCCTCGCGCCATCTCTCAGCAACCGATGAGTTCGCGGTCAGTGATTACTTTGGCAGTGGTGCTGGCGGCTTTATTTGTGGTCGGTCTGTATCTGCTTGGTCATTCGGGCCACCATTCGGGTTCTCCGCAAGCATCGCAGGCTGCGTCGCACAACAAGACACCAAAGAAAACTGTAACTCCGACCCAATCGCACCATAGCACTCATCACAAAGCGCATAAAACGGTGCCGACATCTGCAGCAGCGTTGGCACCCACCTCCATTTCAACACATGGAAACCTCACCGTTGCCACCTACGATGTGAGTTCTTCGCCAATGAAGGTATCCGTAAATTTCTCCGGACTTTGTTGGCTAGGGGATATGGTTGATGGGTCGCCCCAAGTACAGCACACTTATAATGCTGGTCAATCGGTGTCGTTTTCGGCGACCAGTTCTTTAAATCTGGTGTTTGGTACCCATAGCGAAACGGTCACGGTCAATGGTCAATCGGTAACGCCGCCGTCTAGCCCTTTACTTTGGGAGATGAATTTTGTGGTGACGGGTGGAGGCTAACATTTTGAGGGATGAAACTTCGGCCACGGGGCATTCTGCAAGGTGATACCTTTATCCGAAACGAGGTGCACCGATGGCTGGGCTTTCCAGTGTATCCACACAATATCTGATGGGTTTACTTATGGCAAACACGTTGCACCCGGTTCCGACCCCACCGCACGTTTCGGCTCGTGCCGCGATTGTGATGGATGCGCGGACGGGTGCTATTTTGTATGAGAAAAATGCTTTTATGCAAAAGGATCCTGCAAGCGTCACGAAGATGATGACGGCTTTACTAGTCATCGAAGCAGGCCACTTGAATCGGGTGGTGACGGTATCAAAGCAGGCGGCGGCGACAATTGGCTCCTCGATGCATATCCGATACCGCCAGCAATATACCGAGATGGATTTACTGCGTGGATTGCTGATGCGATCAGGCAATGATGCGTCGATTGCCTTGGCGGAAGCTGAGGCAGGCAGTGTGACCCGTTTTGTGGCCCGAATGAATATTAAAGCCCAGGAACTGGGAGCTTTCAACACAGCGTTTGAAAATCCTAATGGACTTACCGCCCCAGGGCATTATTCCACAGCCTATGATTTGGCGTTGATTGCTCGGTCCGCCATGCGAGAGCCCGTATTTCGTCGGGTGGTTGCCACCCGCGAAGACGTGATTCAAGAGAAAACCTCGCGACGCAAACGCTCTATCTCTAACACTAATCAACTTTTATACGGGTTTCCCGGTGCCGACGGTGTTAAAACGGGGACGACCAACGCCGCTGGGAAATGTCTGGTAGCGTCCGCTACCAGACAGGATCGGCAAATTATTGCGGTAGTGTTAAATAGCAACAATCGTTTCGGAGATGCAGCCCGGCTGTTGCAATGGGGGTTTAGTCACTGGAGCACAGCCCAAGTTTTGGATCGGGGAGAGAAAGTGGCCAAAATTTCTGTGATAGGAGGAACCGTGCCGGATGTCGGGGCACGGGTCGTTAGTCCGGTTTGGGTCACCTATCCTTTAGGAGCCGATTTCCAAGTTCACATTGTGACGCGGCACTTTTTGCCGGCACCGGTCGTCAAGGGTGCGGTAGTGGGGCGCGTCATTGTCACCACCATAGACCAACCTCCTGAGACCGGGGTTCTAGAGGCGGGTCGCGCAGTGGCGCGACAACCGGTGCGCCGACCGTTTTGGCGGTGGCTCACCGGCTTTTGGCGTCATTAACCGCGATAATTGGGGGAGCCATAGGTCAACAGCTGATTGACTGTAACCAAACGGTAACCTTTCGCGGACAACTGTCGCAATATAGTGGGCAGCGCCAAATCGGTTTGTTTACACGTATCGGAAGCATGCAGCAACACAATATCCCCGGGATGGATGCGGTTGACCACCCGAGAAATGATAGTGGCAACCCCGGGATTCATCCAATCTAATGAATCCGTGCCCCACGTGACCGTAGTGTATCCAACCGCCCTGGCCGCCAAAATGGTCCGCGAATTAAAATCACCATTTGGTGGTCTCACTAGTGTAGGTCGTTTACCCATAAGTTCTTCAAGGACATGGTTTGTTTTCATGATATTGGCCTCAATTTGCGGGGTCGATAATTCGGAAAAGTTAACGTGAGCCCAGCCATGTGATTCAATTTCAAATCCGTCTTTTACCATTTCCCGGACTAATCGCGGATTTTGTTTAGCCCAGGGACCTGACAAGAAAAACGTGGCTGCCACGTGGTCCGATGCCAGCAGGTGCACGACCTTGGCGGGCATTACCGTGCCCCATGAGATATCAAAGGTTAGTGCCGCCACCTTTTGTGTGGTATTCACATCACGTAGCGAATATCGGTCACTAATAGGCAGCGTCGCTGCCCAAGTTCGGTATCCGTACGCTTTCCCCCATTGCCATGCCACAACCACAAGTATTGCAGCGATCAGCGCTACTACAACACGCCGCAGCATTTGATGGGGAACAGTGATAAATCGCATTGGATAACCCCCTTCTTTTTATGGTGATTGCTGTGATAGCCGTCGCTATTGGTATGTGCGTTAATGGGACGAGATATCCGCAACTTGTCTGGTAGTTATCATTACTCCATTAGGCAGGTTACGTAGAACATGGGAACGATGCTTCCCAAAATCGATTTCGTGGGCTATGATTAGCCACGAGGTGACGGGAGCGATGGCAACCAGGGTTGGGATGGTTAGTTTGGGCTGTCCCAAGAATCGTGTGGATTCTGAGGTCATGTTGGGTCTTTTGGAAGAGGCTGGATATCAGTTGACCCCGGAGGCCAAAGATGCTGAGGTGTTGATTGTCAATACCTGTGGCTTTATTACATCAGCCAAGCAGGAATCCATCGATACCATTTTAGAGATGAATCAATATCGGGAAACGGGTCAATTGCGGGCATTGGTAATGACAGGGTGTCTGTCTCAACGCTATCAGCAGCATTTGTGGGATGATCTTCCCGAAGTCGATGCGATGGTGGGAACCGGAGAATTTCACCGAATTGTGGAAGCCGTGGGCGGAGCGTTAAATGGGGCACGTCCGTCATTTTGGGGTGAAATGCCAGTAAGCGGAATGGAAAGTCCGCGTCGACTGACGACTCCGTTTTATACCGCGTATCTTAAGATTGCGGAAGGGTGTGATCATGCTTGCGCCTTTTGCGCTATCCCCAAGATGCGTGGGGGGTACCGCAGCCGCCCGTTATCCGATATCATCACTGAAGCTCGGCAACTGGTTGCGTCCGGAGTGCGTGAATTGGTGTTGATTGCGCAAGATTCCACGATTTGGGGTCATGATTTATATGGACACCCACAGTTGCCGCGACTGCTTTATGCACTGCAGGAGATTCCAGATCTTTTGTGGGTCCGGATCATGTATAGTTATCCCACCCAAGTGACGCCGGAATTGGTTCGATCTATGCGGGATTTGCCAGTGGTAGTACCCTACCTTGATATGCCATTGCAGCACGCCCATCCCGATTTGCTGAAGCACATGGGCAGGCCATTTCGCCGGGAAAAAACCGATCGGGTGCTAAAGATGGTGCGGGACGCAATTCCCGATGTCACTTTGCGCACCACCTTTATCGTGGGATTCCCTGGAGAAACCGAAGAGCATTTTGAGACCTTAGTGCAATTTATCGAAGAAATGCGATTTGACCACGTGGGAGTCTTTACCTATTCCCCCGAAGAGGGAACGCGTGCTGAGCCTTTGGGTGATCCGGTTCCTGAAGTCATCAAAGAAAAACGGCGTCGCCGCGCGATGTTGGTGCAACGGAAATTGGTGGGGGAAGTCCGGGGTCGCCATATTGGGCGCGTCATGCCAGTGATAATTGAAGCAGTGGGGGACACCGTCAGTGTGGGACGGGGTGCGACCGATGCTCCCGGGATTGACGGGGTGACCTATGTGAAGGGAATATTTAAGGTGGGTCAGGTGGTTTCAGTACGGGTGAACGGGGTGCGGGAATACGATTTACTGGCGGAGGCTGTGGAATAATCCAGCTGACACTTTAACGATATTACGGGTTCTGTTGGCGCCGGTGGTAGCGGCGTTTTGGTTGAGTCCGTCCCCTTCATTTAGATGGTGGGGGTTGGGTGTGTTTGTGGTTGCCGGGTTTACCGATTTGTTTGATGGAATTGTTGCTCGCCACACTAAACATACCACCCAATTCGGCGCCTATTTAGACCCTTTGGCGGACAAGATATTGGTATTGGGCACCGGGTTGGCGCTGGTATCCGCGCATCGCTTGGTGGTCTGGGTGCTGTTTTTGATTTTAATTCGGGAACTGGCGGTGACTGGATTACGATCGATTCTCTCGCGGGACCAATACATGCCGGCTAGTTATGCCGCCAAATGGAAAACCACGGTGCAATTAATTGCGTTGGGGGCCTCTTCAGTGCTGGTAGGCGTAGTTCCCGACATATTTTGGGCGATAGCGCTGGCTCTTACCCTATGGACTGGGTTTGAGTACTTTTACCAACATTGGCCGCGTTAACCGCTTTCTACCTTAGGTGACAAGCATTGGGCCCCCAAATTTCTCACCATTCATGATATACTCCCCGGTAGTTTGAGAAGTTATGCGCCGAGTGTTCCGAAGGGAGTACATGATATAATGATGAAGGTGACTTTTAAGCATGCTTTGATTGCAGTCATAGTGTTTTGTGTCACCTTAGGCTTTTTAAAAGGTGTTCAAGCCATTTATATGCGCTCCGTGGTGCGCACTCCCTTAATTCGCGCGATAGAAAATGTTCCTGGCATCAAAGCGGCAAGTATGGTGGGTAACGATGCTGTGCGCCTGGTATTGAAACCGCAAGCCAATTTGATGTCGTCCTACCAGGCAGTGGTATCGGACGCCGAATCGTCTTTAGGACAAGCACCCTTAACCGTGACCATTGCCGAGCATTCCAACTCAATCATGACTAGTGTGGCTAATCAGGTCCAGTTCATGGTGGCCCAAGGAATTGCTACTGGACAGTATGTGACAATGGAACACAGCATAGTCGGATTAGCCAGCAAATCTGGGCTTAATGCCGTGGTGCAAATTAATTCCACTCATGTATACGTTACCCTCACCTCAGATCATGGCAAATTCTATTGGTACCATGTAGTGCCGATTGCCAGCAATTCGGAGAAGGGGGCTGCCTCATGATTAAGTCGATAGCTGTTGGAGTAATCACTGCTCTTTTGACGTTTTTGTTGTGGAACGGCATCGATGTGTGGCCGGTGATTCTGATTTTAGGTCTGGTGGCAGCCCTGACCTATACTGGCGTGTGGAACAAAGTCGTGCAAGCGCGTCATGGGAGGCAGGTAACGGTAGGTTCGGCCGTACGGGTCACATTCAATGATATCGGCGGTCAGGCTACTGCGAAGAACGAACTGAAAGAAGCTTTGGAATTTGTCCGAAATCCGGAACGTATCCAGGACCTGGGAATTCGTCCGTTAAAAGGGATTCTTCTAACCGGGCCGCCCGGCACCGGTAAGACGATGCTTGCCAAAGCGGCGGCAGAGTACACCGATTCGGCGTTTTTGTCTGCCTCAGGTTCGGAATTTGTTGAGATGTATGCAGGCGTAGGCGCGCAAAGAGTGCGTCAACTGTTCGTAGAGGCACGTCAATTAGCCAAACGTCAGGGGCAAGCTAATGCCATCATCTTCATTGACGAAATCGAGGTTATGGCTGGAAAACGTGGACAGCACCACAGCCACTTGGAATATGATCAGACGTTGAACCAGTTGCTGGTAGAAATGGATGGCATGGGCGCTTCGGAAACCGTTCGCATTCTAGTCATGGCAGCCACCAACCGTGGTGACTTGCTTGATCCGGCACTGTTGCGTCCTGGAAGATTTGATCGACAAGTGCGGGTGGACTTGCCGGATCGGGAAGGACGGCTCGCTATCTTAGCCTTGCATACCCGCAACAAACCGCTGGCTTCAGATGTTGACCTGGTTCGGGTGGCACAAGAAACGTTTGGATTTTCTGGAGCCCATCTAGAGAGTGTCTGCAATGAAGCAGCTATTATGGCACTGCGGGATAATTCTCCTGCCGTTTTAGACCGCCATCTCATGGACGCTGTTGACAAGGTCTTGCTCGGGGAACGCATGGATCGCAACCTGCGTGCCGGTGAGCTGAACCGTGTTGCGGTACACGAGGGAGGGCATGCACTGGTCGCCGAAGTGGTCAATCCCGGCTCGGTATCCTCGGTGACAATTTCCCCTCGGGGTATGGCCTTGGGATTTGTTCGTCAAGCACCTGAAGATGATCGCTTGATTCAAACGGTAAGCGAACTAAAAGCAGATATTCAAGTTTGTCTGGCGGGCTCCACAGCAGAGCGTATCATGTTGGGAGAGCAAAGCACAGGAGCCGCCAACGATTTTGAAAAAGCTTGGGACATTTCACGGCGGTTGGTTTTGTCGGGTCTTTCTTCATTAGGGGTGGTTCACGAAGAAGCCTTATCACCGGAAAGTCTTTACCAGGCAATTCAGGACATTATTACTCAACAACAAGCGGAAGTGGATCGCATCATTACAGATCGGGATTCCCATTTGCGTCAGTTGGCGCAGCAACTATTGGAATCGGAAACCCTGTCTGGCGATGCAGTGCGTGGCGTGTTGCGCGGGTCTGATCCTCTGGCGTTGGGCGAGGCGACGTCTGCGTAAATAAGCGAAACAACCGCCTTGCCTCCCGTGGCGGGCCGGTTCAGGTGTTAATGGGTTGTATTAATGAAGCCACGGTTGCCCCTCCCTACGCTCGGTTATTGATAGGCCATGTCCGGGTATGGTTCGATCAGCCCATGGTGGAAACCAAGCACTATAGAGACCAATGATAGTCCCGAATTTCGTCGAGTGTGAGGTTTGGTTTCACTGTGTATGGGGGCCAGTTATGTTTATGGTTAATGACGTTGAATCCAAATCCTCGAGGCGATCCATAGGTTTTCCCGAACAAAAACATTTTCCAGATTGTCAAGTCCAAGTAACCCGCAGATCTTGCTTATTCTATAACGAACGCTGTTTTGGTGAAGGAAGAGCTTCTCTGCCGTGTCACTGATGCTCCCGGTTGCCAAATAGTGATACAGGGTGTTAACCAGGTCTTTGGCAGATTCGTGAACCAATAACGGACCCAACCAATGTTGGGCCAAGCTATCAAGATGTTGGGAATCGATGTTGGCTAGCAACGTGACAAAGTTGTTGGCATGGGTAGTAAAGTAACCACCGCTAGCTGATGCGACCTGCACTGTGGCATGGGTCTCTCGAATTTGAGAAACCATAGCTTGTATGGTGCTTCCTTCTAATGTGCCGCGTACGGCACTAATGAAACATGGTAGCGAATGTTCGTGAAAGAGATGGTTCCACAGTTGGTACCATGTGTCGTCAGCATAATCTTTGGGGATCAGCGCCCAGATCCAACAATTGTCTAAAAACAACATAGCGCCAAATCGACCTTCCAAATACCGTTTCATATCTAGTATGGTATTTTGCGGCCAAACAGTGGTTGTGCCGAGACACCGAAAGCCGACTATTTGGCGGAATTGTGGCGCGAAATGATAGCTATCACGATGCTCCCATAGAGTTTTAGCGTTGTGTGCATCTGATGCCAGCATGGTCCGAAACCATTGCGATTGGTGAAAGATTTTCTCCCACTCTTTCGCCTGCGACCTCGCGAAAAGCCATGCTGCGGTTTCCAAAACATCGGGCCAGACACCTGGAAAAATAGAAGCAGTATCCATATTCCACAAGCTCATTCTTCCCCAATAAGGATCGATGCCGAGGCGAATTTGAAGATTTGGTCGCGTTGAAGGGGTATCATAGGACTGAAATATAGTTTGGTTCCATTCGTCAGCAATAGTGAGCGGGAGTTGCAGCGACTGGGTAACTTCTGAGAATATCTCGAAAGACTGTTGTTGGCGGGCCTTGCGCAGTTGGATCAAAATGGCCGATACTTGTAGACTGTCGGTTTTTAGAAACTGCACCTTACGATGTCTGCTGTCTAAAGCGGAGAGGTAAACCGGGCCCAATGCCCGAACAAATTGTTGGAGGATCGAGGCATCGCTGGGCGAGATTTCTTCTGGTTGGCGATGCGTGACGTAAAGTACACCATCAAGCCCATTGGGGATACACCATGGGATGATCGAACCATACCCGGACATGGCCTATCAATAACCGAGCGTAGGGAGGGGCAACCGTGGCTTCATTAATACAACCCATTAACACCTGAACCGGCCCGCCACGGGAGGCA
>JAKAAL010000097.1 GCA_021802375.1 Bacillota bacterium
GAGTGGCCCACATCGCCACGCAAATCGTTCTCTTGCCATTGCCCACGCATAATGCCCTCTTATCCTATGGGATTATTCCCGTGACTGGGCTCGTCGGGCTCCTCCTCTGGCATCAATGGCATCGGCCGCATCTCAACCAAGAGCACGCCTTGTGACCCCTCAGGTCGGTCACAAATTAGACCATGCGTATTTGTGGGCGGGCCTGCCGAGTGGGAATGTAATGCGTTGGCAGAAGCGCTCCTAATCCCTTCCGATGATGTGCGGAGCATGACGGCTCAAATCGCAGAGAATCCGCTTCCTCTGCAAGAATGGGACCGGCGGGAGCTCAGTGATGGGGCCATTACCCGTTTAGCGCAGCGTTATGGCGTGGGGTATAATGCGTTAATTAGTGCCTGAGGGAATTATGGCTGCATCCAAGATGTGCGGCCCGGTACGGTGCGGTTGACCGGAGATACCCTGTTTGAAACCGACCGACAATACTATCAAGCACAGAAGTGACGAGACGGTCCAGCCTGACGCGATCTATTCCACCCTAATAAATTACCGGAATGCCTGTTCACGACATTCCGAAGGCGATCACTCGGATCCTTGGCGATCCGGTAATGCGGCGTCACGTCTGCGCCATGGCCTCCCCAGCCCTCACCGTCACGGAGCCCCGCCTGGCCCTGGCCCGCCAATCCTTCCCCTAATCGAGCCCGAATTGGGGTGACGTCTGCGGGCAGCGCAGCCTACCGAGTCTCTCCAGAACCCTCCGAGTTAAGGTGGGACAAATGATAAATATCCGGAGATTGGACGACGGCACAGCATTGGCGACCGGACTCTTTGGCCCGGTAGAGCGCGACATCGGCGTGATGATATAAGGTGTCCGGACTATCCCCATCCCGGGGATACCAGGAGACTCCCGCCGAAAATCTGGCCGGATACGTCGGGGCAAAAGATGCAGCCAATCTCTGGAGGCGTTCCACCAGGGGTTGGACGCGGGGAACATCGGCCACCCACCAGGCAAATTCATCCCCGCCCAGTCGTGCGAAGGCGTCGCCGGTTCGGGCCAAAGACTGTCCGAGTCGGGCAAAGGTTTGCAACACCTCGTCGCCATAGGGGTGGCCGTGGCCATCGTTGACCCGTTTAAAGTGGTCCAAGTCCATTAATACGAAAGCGGCCGAAGGGATCCGGCTCGCGGCATCGTGTTGGACCCGTTCCCAGAATCCGCGCCGATTCAAGATCCCGGTCAGGGGGTCGGTCAGCGCCAAGTCGCTCAGCCGGGTAATTTGCGCATTGACGACCACATCATACGTGTCGAGGGTGACTTTAACGTCCTCGACCCATCTGCGCCGCACAGT
The DNA here is from genome assembly GCA_021802375.1 of Bacillota bacterium. The sequence goes on from JAKAAL010000097.1 coordinate 1,341, forward strand.
GGAGAGCCGCGGCAGAGACGGAGAGGCCGGATTATCGGTGCTAGAAAGATAGACCACAAAGAGCAAACTGTACACTTCGACATACCATGAGGGGAGCACATGGGTCCGAATGTGGGCAAATCCCACACCCCGGGAGGCATCCAGGGCCTCGGGATCGCGAGGCGAACCGCAAAAGACGGACCGGTGGGCTTCCAAATGATCCCGGAGCCATTCGGCCGGGTCGTCCCTTGGCGGGATTCGTGCCACCATGTCGTCGTCCGCGATGATCGTCTCGATGGCGCGGTTACGCCACATCGTATAGAGGAGATGAATGCCCTCTTGATAGGTTTGCCATTGGCGTTCGTCCTCGTCGGACCAATCCCCGGGTATGTTTCGCATTCCTTCCACCTCTTTTGTATGGTCTCTTTTGCTCTCTTTGAACACCCTAATTCGACACTGCAACCGAAAAATCCTCCTTATGAGACACGAATTCAAGCCCACAGGCTCGCTGAGGAGTCATAAAAAAGTGGCCACGGACGACGTGGAGCCCCGACCCCGGCACCAAATCGGGACATTCCGCCGGGGATTTTGGGCTGGGTTCCCACCTGAACGCGCCAGACCCCAAAATCCGGGCGACACGCTTCGACGTTGGCCGACGGACATGTTCCTTGCCCCGCGTCATCCCACCGGGCCACCAGGAGGGATTGATCCGGCCACCCTGGGTCTTCGGCAACCGGATCCGGTCGAAATTGTTGAGCGATCATGCCCCTCATGTCCCCCCCGTCCTGGCTCATCCGACCACACAAAAAAGCCCCTGGGAACGATCATTGTACACGAGATCCTCCAGTGAATCATGATGGACCCTACGGACACCGCTCGGCATGGCCCCCCAGACCAGCACTCCCTCCTGTACTGAACGGTTCATTCCGCGTTAGCCGGTTTTGGGACACGCCCCTTGCCGTCGACGAGGAACCCTCGGCTGGGAACGACGGATTAAGGAAGAACTTCCTGGGGGAGTACTCCCCCAGGAGACAAAAATCATCCGGGCTACCTGGTCTTCTGGGCTGATTCTGCGCGCCTGCATGTCAGGTTTTGTGCTATCATAGGCAGCACATATTTCCATAAAAGAGGGATGCCGTATGATCAGCGAATCGAAAATCGCGCCCCTGCTTCAGTCAACTTGAAGTCTCCCTTGCGCTCCGAGCCGCTTTGACGGCGTTCCCCTTGAACAGCCGGAGTCTTTCTAAAGAAACCAACAACCGGCGCTTTCCCTTGGCAACACCAGCCAGGGATTTCTGCCACGGGGATGTCAGTTTTGGTGCGAGAAGCAGATCAATTTCTGATGGATGGTTTAGTATGACTGATGCCCCAACCTGTGGTAGTTTTTATTGAAACAGACGGTTTATCAGTTTGGGGTCATAGGATGTTGCGCGTTTCATCGGTCGAAAGATACAAGAGACCATCACATCTGAAATTACGTGCTCGTCTCTTTTTATCTCTCCTGTACACCTCTTCTCCGCACGTTGTGAAGGGCCAACCGCTGATCCTGAAGCAGTGATCCCCTTTAAACAACAATAATTTCGTGGAGGGGCACGTCAACGAATTCAGGGAGGCCCTTATGTCAAAAGATGCCAATAACGTGAAGCAGGTAATGATTCTCTTAGGGGCAGGAGCCTCACCATCTCCTATCCCCACAACTGCCCAATTAACAGAATGGCTTTGCCAAGATTTTAGGCGCTATCGATTGCCTTGCCCGCATGAATCTGCCAACCTCATGTCGGTATCGGAGCAAGGTGCTCACGATTGGCGTCAACCTTATTTTGGAGCGTTGCATGATTTACTCAAGCGATACTATGGCCGTCATGATTACTTGCTAAATTTTGAGATGTTATTGCACACTGCATGGCTTATCGGGGAGGCATCTTCGTCTAGCGGAACCCGGTCTCCGCTTGATTCCTTACTTCATCCCTTCTTTCGGTTCGATGAACAGTTTAGTTCGTTTGGCGGTATGGCAATGGAAGCCCTTGTCGAAGACGCGGGTAATGAAATCCTGAAGTTAATAGCCAAGCAGCAAGATGATAAGCGCATTCAGATGGGTACACCTCTAGCTCACGGAATTGCCCGTTTAGCAGAGGAAGCAGCGTTGCGGATATTCTCGCTGAACTATGACACCGTTGCTCTCGTTCGTCCTAAAAAAACATTTTCCGTCCACACTGGATTTAGTTCCGATAGCGCGGAAAACCAACAGTTTCACCCCACATTGGTCCATCAGCGCGAGTCTTCAGACCATCTCTTTTATCAATTGCATGGCTCCGTGCACTTTGGATATGAGAATGCGACCGACATTGTAAGGTTCAGTTCTTTATGCAATGCCCTTAAAAATCGTGATCGTTCGGGGATTGTTACTTTGCCGCACCAAGACCGAACATCGAATATTCGCTTACCGGCTGTTATGGGATTTCGAAAACCTGACGCCATCCTCCGAGAGCCGTTTTTCTCTTACCATCACGCATTTGTCGAGGAGGCCGTGACCTGTAAACGGTGGCTAATTGTGGGATACGGGGGAGCAGATGATGACATAAATGCCGTTCTCCGCCACGCCTGGACTGTGCATGAATCGGACGCAGATTTTCGTTGCGTAATCGTGAATTGGCTAGATCCGCATATGTGGGAATATGAACCGAATGAAGACGGTTCTTGCCAAGGAGTTATGCACGATTTGGAGTACGGGGACACTCGCATTCACAATCCTCAAATTCCAACGATCTATCCCATGTATGGTGCTTGGAAACCCCTAAAAGTTGTTGCGGCGGGCGTTCCTGCACCGAAGCGCCAAGCCTTGCGCTTCCGAAAAGGAATACCGCTTCAGAGCCTCGATGATGAACGTGTGAAGCTTTCCATTGTTGGGACCGATTTAGCTTTCAGCTGTTACCTCGATGAAATCATGAAGTTTCTGGACATTATGTAATTTTCCGACCTATACCATTCACCCCGGTAGGCACTAAGAAGATCTGAAATTTCAACAGACGAATAGGACGGTCATGTTGGACAACGGCTCCGCGTCTTGCGAGGCTTCGTTGAAAACTCTCACGAGGGAGCGGATAAGAGGCAAGCTTTAGATTGGAACGAGGCGGAACGGAAGCATTAGCGCCGGATGTCGGCGCTTTTATCCGGGCATTTAGAGGCCACCCGAATCGTGGGAGCAGCGAAGACTTTGGCGTTAGGTGCGGACAGTCACCGTGCCGTTGGGGTGATCCCGGGGCTGACCATGGATACCCTACCACTGGGCATCGCCCAACTTCCAGGCGACGTGCCCCGCCCGGCACCGAGAATCCGCTGCCCTGGCGGCCGCAAGGAGATTCCCGAGTGATTTATCCGGATCGGGTTCCTACCTCATGCAAGGGATCCGGAATCGCCCTTACTGTGGACCTCGACGAATCTGAGCCATCGGGCGGATGAGCGCACGGAACGCGGGATGCCGGTAAGCACGAAAACGGTTTAACTGTCTTTGTTCGGACGCCCTATGCTTGCCCACGTCTCTACCAGTTGGCGCACGTCCGGTCTACCGAGGTCAAACCATGCCACTTCGCTATACTTGTCAAAGACGGCCGGATTCGCCGTCATTAACTGGTACTGGCCGTGCAACAGGATGTCGGCAACGTCCTCTTCACCGTCCGCCATCACGCGAGAATGCCCCATCATCTGACCATACAAGGCGACCCATTCACGCATTCGCGACTGAAGCTCCCCGACCTGTCCTGACAGGGTGGTCGCCGTCAATCCCGATTTGAGGGCTAAAGTTTGTTCCGCGATCGCCAACCGCTCTTGCTCCTGTTGCAGTCGTTCCACGGCCGTCGCCACCCGACGCCGCCGATCGACGGGATGCCCTTCAGCCATAATTGTCCCGATGACGGCATCTACCTCGCCCAACACCGCTTGAAGCGGTCCCACAGCGGAGACAAACAAATCCAGACGTTCCCGTAACGCTTGATACACTAGCTGGTCGACAGAATCTTGATAATAATAGTTATGGACCTGAATCGTTGACGCCTGTTGGCCAATGCGGTCGATGCGCCCAATCCGTTGTTCCACACGCATGGGATTCCATGGCATATCATAATTAATCAACACCGAACATGACTGTAAGTCGAATCCTTCACTGGCGGCGTCGGTGCATAGCAGAATGCGCAATGTCTCTCCGAGGCGAAATTCCTCTAATAATGTGGACTTATCCAACGGCACCCAGGTTACACCATCCCAGCGCTCGCCCCCGCGGCCACTGTAACAAGCCAACCGTTTGCCAAACACGTGGACTAAACGCTCTCGCAAGTGGTCCAGCGAGTCCGTGTATTGGGTAAAGACTATGGCAGAGCGATGCTGCAACAATAATTGGTCTAAATCACGACGCAACTGAGCGAATTTGCTGTCCGTAGTGATGCTGTCCAGTTCATGCAACAAATCCTGAATACGAGCGAGTTCCTCAGAACGGGCGTGATCGCCGAACAAGTCTACCGTCTCGTCCGGATCCGCTCCCACCGCCTCGAGCTCAATGGTTTCAAACGCTTCTGGAACGCCATCCCGAATCCTCTGAAACCGCCGGATGAGGCTCTGATGCGCGGCTGCGAGGCTGCTGGTTAGACGACGTAGATACAAGGTTTTCATAAATCCCAACCCTTTTTTCGTCATCTCCGCGTTGCGATAAACTTGGACGAAATACGCCTCCAAGTGCTGGTAGGCGATCTGTTCCTCGCGGGACATTGGCACCACAACGTCCTGAACTTGGCGCTCGGGTAAAGGTTCCTTGGTAAGACCTTGGCGAAAATACTCTTTGAGCAACGATCGCGTATGTCGACTCATCACCCGTTGTAATGGGGTGTGCGACGCGGCAACTTGGCTGATTTCAGCCGGGGTCAGCGTCGTCCGTAGGTCGACCGCCATCAATTGCGGATGTTGCAGGGCCTGCTCGATCGCCCATGCCTTGTTTCCCCCCAGCGCTTGTAAAGTCGTCGTAGAAATGTCCATTCCATAGGCTTTTAGTGTGGCTTGGACGGCTTGAAGGAGCCAGGGGAGCTCCTCCCAATGGCCAGCCCGCAATGCGGCTAACGTGCCATAAAACCCCCGAAACCATGTCTCGTCCGACCATGGTCCGTCAATGCCTAACACCCGCAACAAATCGAAGAGCTCGATCGGATCCATCTGCATCGGGGTTGCAGTCAACAGCAGTTCATGCCGAAATTTGCCGTCTCGGCGCAGTCGTAAAAAGGTCTGAAGGAGCAGGTTCGGTTTAGGTTTCTTCACACTCTTAAAATCCTCGCGACGGAGATTATGGGCCTCATCAACAACCACCACGTCCCAGACGCACGACGCATCGACCCAGGGCCGGCGCTCTTTGCGGCTCAATAAAGACTTGGACAATACGATCCATGGAGCCGTGTTGCCGTCTAGGGGATTAGCGACGCCGACATCCCGCACTGACCCATCGCGATAGGTTAAGGTGCCTCGCTCGTAAAAAGGAACATCCCATCCCCCTTTACTCCACAACTGCTCCTGCCATTGGCGCATCAGTCCCGCAGGAACCGCAAACAATACCCGCTCGGCTTCTCCGCGAAGTTTTAAACTACGCACAATCAGAGCGACTTCGATGGTCTTGCCGAGGCCCACCTCATCACAGAGCAACCGCCGAATCGGGGTTTGCACCCACGCATCACGGAGCACGGTCACCTGATGAGGCCAGGGAGTTAAGGGAGAGGTAGATATCGTCTGGCTGACCAAATCCAGCGATTGAAACTGCGTTAGGATGTCCTGAGACAATACGGTTAAGGCGTACGTAGAGGGATCCAGAGATGATACCGACTCTTCATGATGGGCGCCTGAAGTTTCCCGCTGTTGACTGAGGAACGGTTCCTCAGTGGGTTCCCAATCCTCCGCCGGAATCCATGTCAGCAACTCCTGCCGCAGGGCATCCGGTAATGATAGAACCCGGAGCATGGGAGACTGACCCGTCCAGCGTCGTTCAAACGATTCCGCATCCGCAGCTACATGGGCGGTCTCACCTGCCCGCCATGAACCAAAGACATGGAAGTTTTCAATATTGGCCGTCCAACCATGGGCAGACTCGTTTAGACTCCCACTAAAAGCCAGGCGCTCCCCGACCTCATCAACAAGGAGTCCGACCTTGGGATGATACAGGGCGGCTGCCGTTAAGGGAATCCCAATGCGAATTTCGAGGTACCCTTCCTTGAGGAGCCACGCCAACATGTGGAGCCGTTCGCAAATGAGCAGATCGGCCGGCACATCCCACCGGGACCGAATGTCTTGTACCACGCGTTCGGTAAGCTCCCGGTCACTCATCGCCTCATAATCATCTTCCGTGAGCTGGGCGCTCGTTAACAAACGCACAGCCGGTCGGGCAATGAGATTCTGTCGCGCTCGAGTGAATAGAGCGGAGAATCCTTCAGCGGCAACAGCGAGGGCTGTACTGCTAAAGTATCCGGTCTCGCGCGCATAATGGGTCGCTGTTTGGAGTGCCGGAATATAAAAATCTCGCACCAGTTCCGCACTATCCGACGCATAGGCCACGCCCCAATCCCGGTCGGCTAGTCGCATTTATAACCCTCCATTCTCCGAGGCCAAATCGAGCGTTATTTGCTCGAGCACCTGACTGGTATGACGGAAATGGGCCACAGCAAAGGACTGCAGCGCCTTCCACTCGGGACGAACACGCGGAATGGCGAGAAGGCACGCGTCCACCAGGGCTTGAAACTGCGGGTCATTCAAGAGATTATACCGTACCAAATATTGACTCGCCACGGTTGCGCCATCCCTTTGGTGCCGATTCAGCGCAAGGTGCAGACCATCCAGCAGGGATCCGGGGGATTGATCACCATCACCCCGTCGGTGCCCATCCATGCGGCCCTCAGGCGATTGCAACACCACATACTTACCTGACTTGGTCGCCACCCCCTGTTCCTTAATGATGGTGCGGTCCAATTCGATCCCACACGTCATCGCGAGGAGACGGGCTTCGTCATACGGAAATTTTTCGGCCCCAAAGACATCCCAGGCGAGGAGGTACCAACGAGTGATGGGATCGAAAACCACTTGGCGATGGTGCACCAATTCCGTGACACGCAACTGAGTAACCAACGACCGGGCTTCTTCTAGCACACGCTCTGGTTGTACCAATTGCCCCGTACTATCCTTGACAGGCCAGTGTTCGGACAGGACCTGCAAGGCGGGTCCGTAGGTCGCCAACATCAAATCCAGCTTGCGAAATCCTTTTGCCTCAAAGGCCTTGGCCCGCTCAAGCACGCGATCGCGAACCAGTGGCAGCAATTCATCCCACCATCCTCCCTGGGAGGCTTCGCGCTTCCGGCAAACCAGCATAATGGTGCTCTCGGCCGCATTTTTATTGGCAATGTGCATGCTGTGTTCCGACTCCGTGTGTACCGGCCACGACGCAGTAATTTCAAATCCCGCATGAATCAACGCCGACGCTAAGGTGTCCCACGCCTCCACCCGCTTATGGGTAAACATCAGTGTCAACACGCCATCATCTCTTAACACCCGGTATATCTCTTGAAACACCTCTTGCATTTTTTCCTGATAGTTTTGCTCCGCTCGTTTTTTGGGCTTTATGCCTCGCTCTTCGGAAAACAACGACGGATTTGCCACGGCCTCACTAGTCTTGTCGGTAAGCTCTTCGAGAAACACTTCGGGATACAGATCTCCTATCGTGCGTTTTTGCCAGACATAGAAGAAGTCGGCCATCTCCGCATACATCACGTTGTCATAATAGGGAGGATCCACCACGACCGTGTGGACGGAGCCATTAGCAATGTCATAAAGATCGGTGGCTGATCCGAGACGTACGGTAGGTTCGGTAGTCTCTCGCTCAAACCATTGGATATTCTCTTTATCTCCCAGTAATCTGCACAAGCTCGCGTACGCATCGACGACTTGGTCCACGGCCCAATCAAAACCCATACCTGGTGTGGTTAAATTCATTTCAGCGAACGACCACTTAAAGGAATAATCGTGGCGATCGAAAGTGCCAGCGATCACGGTTCGGGAAGCATGCCAACGAGTCATACGCGAATTGTAGTCGCATGTTTTGTCGAAAGCGAATGCTAGATACGTTAGAATTGCACGTGCTTCGGCAAAAGTATGTTTAGCCAACACTTCGGCTTTTACTTCGTGAAACGCCTCGAGATAAGTTATTAGGCTTAGGAGCTGACGAGGTGAAAACATATCTTTCCATTGGGACATGCCGTATTGAGTGGGTCTGGCATCGTTTGTTATGACGGGATAGGCCTCATTGGGTATCCACCCCTTGTCGTTCCAATTCGGCGCATTGTGTTCCAACATATTCATGGCGACCAAGACAGAATCTTCGTCCGCGGGGGTCGGTTCTCGAAATTCGCCCCCACCCTTGACTTTAAGGGCCAATGCATACAATTGAAGTCCTAATCCCTTAGTCTGCGCCTGGCGCTTTATAACGTCGCCTTCAAAAACGTTGTGGCAACGCGGGCATATCCCCGCACCTTTTTTGACGGTGCCCTGTTCCGGATCCAATACCTCTCGCGTTAAATCCACAACATGGGGAACCAGTTTGTCCCCCGCTCCCTCAATCCATTTGACGGCTATCTTTTGCTTTG
>JAKAAL010000098.1 GCA_021802375.1 Bacillota bacterium
TCAAGTTGCCGGCAATTGCTTGCTTTAGGGTGGTGCGCGACAGTTACACCCCCTTCTCCTGTATCGCTAATCTTATAGTGTCCAATATCGTGTTAAATTTTTCGGGTTGTTCTAACATCATTAAATGTCCGGCATCGGCAATATCGAACACTGGCATGTCGGGCCACGCCATTAAAAATTCGTCAGATAATGCGGTAGGTGTCATCTTGTCCTCGGTTGCGCGGACTAAATAGACAGGACACGAGATTTTCTGCAACTGCGGTCTGGCGTCAAAAAATTGACAGGCAGTGAATTCCTGCAACGCTCTATCCCTAGATACTGTTTTGGCCATCTCGATGCTGACTTCGAGTAGTTTGGGATCTGACTTTTTACTGATGGACCACCGTGCAATGTTTTCTAGTGCTTCGGTAGGATCGTTAGCTAACAAGTCAAGAAGCTGGGAATTTACCGGTAAGTGAGGTCCGGTACCCACTAACACAAGGGCTGAAACACGCTGTGGATTTTTCAGCGCCATCATCTGTGCAATGGCACCTCCCATCGAATGCCCTACGATGATCGTCGGTTCGATCAATTGACTTAAGCACCAATCGGCCAATTGATCTATGAGGTAGCGCGGCGAAATGTGATTTAAAGTAGGAAGGTCTCCCATCCATACATCCCATCCCAAACGGCGTTGCCGGGCCCAAGTATGATGATTGGATGCAGCTCCGTGTATAAACATCCATCGCGACATGAAAAACAGGCCTCCTCCAAGTTCCCATCGACTTGATGGGTTTTCTTGTTGATCTGGTTAAATCTTGTTACCATAGACTATATCATTGAAGGAGCCCCAACCGATGCCCACCCAGCTACTGATTGACGGACATAGTCTCTTGTATCGTGCTTACCACGCGTTGCCCCCGTTATCGACGTCGGAGGGGATACCCACTGGAGCCATTCATGGATTTTTCAGCATGTTGCTTAAGGTCATCGACGCAGAGCAACCAGACCGCGTAGTGGTGGTCTTTGATGCGCCGGTCAAGACTTTTCGCCATGACCAATTTGCCGACTATAAGGCGACTCGCGCAGAAAGCCCGGAGGATTTCCGTCAACAAGTCACCATAGCTCAAGAGATACTTCAGTCCATGTCAATCCCCGTAATGATAGTGCCTGGATACGAAGCTGATGACATTTTGGGAACATTAGCTCACATGGGAAAACAGCACCAGTACATCACCAAAATTGTGACGGGGGACCGCGACTTACTGCAGTTGGTGGATGATCAAATCCAAGTGCTTTTGACATCGCGGATCGGTATCACTGAAATTGAGCGGATGGATAGTCGAGCGGTGCGTGAGAAAATGGGTGTGGATCCGAGTCAGGTGCCAGATCTTAAAGGGCTTATGGGTGATGCATCCGATAATATCCCCGGAGTTGCAGGAATTGGTCAAAAATCTGCGCTAGCCTTGCTCGACCAATTCCACGACATTGATACGATTTTTCGAAACTTAGGCGAGATCACCAATACCCGGTGGCAAAAAGCATTGGCTGGTCATGAGACCGAAGCGCGCCAATCGAAGGAACTGGCGACCATTGTGGTCGATGCTCCCATTGGGTGGCCAGAAGTGGAGGAACCATTTCGGCTGCCTGTCACCGATGCGTTGCTTCTGTTATTAGATCGCTATCAATTAGCAGGCATAAGGCGCCGGATTGGAGAATCCGAACCGCAGCGTTCGGCCGCTGCCGAAGTAAGACTCCTGGTGGATCCGGCAATACCTGGAACGATGCCTTTAGATACGAATGACTGGGTGCTATGGATGAACCAGCAGGGGGAAATTTGGGCGATGGATCCCACGACGCATCATTATGGACAGGTGTCTTGGGATCAGATGCCACCACAGTTGCGGATTTTTACGTGGTCCAGTAAGAACATTTTACGCCATGCTTTGGAAACCGGCGCGATACTTCCTGCGGTTTTAGAGGATGGAAAGATTCAGGCCTATTTATTGAACTCTGAGCGGTCGAGTTATGAACTGTCAGATATCGCGCCGCGTTACGGATTTACTGTGAGTGATCGTCCGGAAATCGTCTTGCCGGTGATTGAGGCCATTATAGAAAAGCAAAGGGAAGAGTTGGCAGAGAAAAATTTGACGCCACTATATCGAGATATTGAATTACCCTTAGCGGTGATTTTGGCTCGCATGGAAGCGACAGGCGTCAATGTTGATGCGGATCGGCTTAGGGAACTCGGCCGGCAACTGGAAGAGGCCGTTTCGAATTTGCAAGCAGAAATTTATCAATTGGCTGGCACGGTGTTCAATATTAATTCGCCTGCTCAATTGGGGGATATTTTATTTAATAAGCTCAACTTGCCGGCGATGAAAAAAACTAAGACGGGATATTCTACGGATGCCGAGACCTTGGAATCTTTGGCGCCTTTGCATCCGTTGGTTGAGAAGGTCTTGCTGTATCGACAGCACATGAAGATTCAAGGGACCTATGTGGAAGGGATGCTGCCTCTGATTGCCCCTGATGGTCGTATTCATACAACCTTCCATCAAACGGTGGCGGCCACCGGCCGATTGTCGTCAAGCGACCCGAATTTGCAAAACATCCCAGTGCGGTTGCCGTTGGGCCGTCAAGTACGGGCTGTATTCATTCCGTCGCTGGCACGTGAATTATTGGCGGCTGACTATTCGCAAATTGAACTCCGCATGTTGGCGCATTTGTCTGGTGACAAAAACCTCATTGAGGCGTTTTTAGAAGGGGAAGACATTCATCGGCGGACCGCAGCGGAAATCTTTGGATTGCCGATAGAAGCTGTCGATTCTGTCTGGCGCAATCGAGCCAAAGCCGTTAATTTTGGAATTGTTTATGGAATCTCTGATTTTGGCTTAGCCCGCGATACCGGGGTATCGCGCAATGAAGCCAAAGAGTACATTGCCAAATACTTTTCCCGGTACCCAGGCTTGAAACAATACTTTGACGGCATTATTGAAGAGGCTAGAAAAACGGGACAGGTATCAACAATTATGGGGCGTATTCGGCCATTGCCGGATATCCAGAGCAAAAATCGGGCCCGGCGTCAATATGCCGAGCGCATGGCAATGAATACGGCAATTCAAGGGAGCGCAGCAGATTTAATTAAAATTGCCATGATCCGCATTCAGCAGGCGTTGGATGATCAACAACTGGAAAGCCGTATGGTGTTGCAAGTGCATGATGAATTAATTTGGGATGCGATGCCCCATGAGATTGACACCTTGACCCAAATCGCTGAAAACCATATGATTCATGCGTTAAACTTGCAAGTACCACTGGTTGTCGAATTCAAAGTAGGAAAAAACTGGGAACTGATGACAAAACTGGATCGAACGCGGTGATTGTGGGTGCCTGAATTACCGGAAGTGGAAACCATTAGAACGTACTTGAATGCCATTTTGCCTAATCATCCGGTGGTGTCTGTGAAGCATTTGGATGCGCGTATGGTAAAAATGGGCACGATCTCAGCCGAGTCTATTGCCCATCGCTTGCCGGGCCTTGTGGTACAATCGATGGGACGTCGCGGCAAATATTTGGTCATGCGATTTTTTGACAAGTCAGCATTGGTCATTCACCTGGGAATGAGTGGGCGTTTAGTGGTGGAACCTAACACTAATCCTTGGCGCATTCACACTCATTTGGTCCTAGAGTTTAGGGAGGATATGGAGCTTCGGCTGGTAGATCCTAGGCGGTTTGGCCGGATTGGGTATTTTATGGAATTCGATACGGATCGAACGCTTCATTTAGGACCAGAACCTCTAGGACGCGCTTTTACAGCTCAATATTTGGTTGACCGGCTAAAGGGTCGAAAATCACCAATTAAATCGTTGCTGCTGGACCAATCGTTAGTGGCTGGATTGGGAAATATTTATGTGGATGAGGCCCTGTTTGGCGCAGGCATTCACCCGCTGGCGCCAGGGGCTGCGATTTCTCTTAGATCGGCAAATCGCTTAGTGCGGTCAATCCGGCGGGTATTGCGCGCGAGCATTGCCAATCGCGGCACCTCGTTTTCTGATTATGTCGACGCGTTAGGACACCCAGGGCAAAATCAAGAGTATCTGGCCGTCTATGGGCGACTGGGGCAGCCCTGTCTGAAATGCGGCAGTCCGATTCATAGTATGGTGATTCACGCACGAACAAGTCACTTTTGCCAGTATTGCCAACCAATGCTGGAAGATCGGGAGGGTTAACACATGCAACAATTTAGTCTCGTTCTGGAATCCCGCGAGGAGGCCGATCAAGCAGTCACTCTATTGTGGCATAAGATGGGAATTCGTGGGGAGATTGAAGTCGTCCCGTTAGAAGGGAAAATTAAGTTGGACATCATTTCGGAAAAGGATCTCACGCCACAGCAATTGGAGAAGCTACCAGGGAAACGAGCCTAATGAATATTCGTGTCTGGCCATGGATCTTGCTAGGGCTGGCTTTGGTACCGGCGCTTTTGATTAATGCTCCGAAACCTCAAGTGATCGAACCTGCTCCCTCACAGGCCACGTTAGTGGAAGCCATTTGGTCAATGCCGACTAATCTGGACCCTGCATTGGCTCATACCCCGTCAGAGTGGCAAGTTGATGACAATGTTTTTGAACCATTGCTGTCGGAAACCAGTACGGGGCAAATTGTGCCTGATGTGGCATCACTAGCGACATATCAAGGCAACGTGGTGACCATTCAACTAGGCAAGCGTCGTTTGACCAATGGCAGGATTCTAACCGCTAATACTGTGGCAGCGGCTTTGACACGCCCGCTTTTGCCACAGGTAAATTCCCCAACGGTAAAAACTTTGTTGAGTAATGTGGTAGGGTACCAACATATGATTTCTGGTCGCCTGAACTATTTATCGGGAATTAAGGTGGTCAACGCCAGCACCTTGACGATCACACTGAAGCACCCCGCCAACCTGGCATTTTTACGGGCACTGGCCAATCCCGCCTTATCCATCGTCCCCTTGTCTGACCAGCTTCGTGGGGGTGCTAATTGGCAGTTTACCAACCTCTATGGAACGGCGGGATATCGTTTAACAGACTGGGTGCCGGGCGATCATTTGACATTTCAGCGGGTATTTGGCACAGGACCCACTCAAGTCCAACTCCAATTATATTCGTCATTTCAATTGGCGGTCCTAGGGTTTATTAACAAGACGGTGTCGGTGGTGCCGGTTGCAGCCAATCAATTACGACAGGTTCCCATCGAGGAACATAAACGCATCACTTTTCTTCCGACACCGGGTACCATTAAGTTATTTCTCAGCTCGAATCGTGGAAGAATCAGTGCTTATCCTACTTTAGCTCCCATTAATACTTGGGTGTCTCAAGCCTTTTTAGGAGTGGTGCCGTCTGAGGGATTTAGCTGGCCGACCGGGTTGCCCACGGGCCATACCATGACGGTTTGGGTCAATGGGCAGGATCCAGCCGCCGAGGTTTTGGCGAAAACCCTGAGTCGATTGACACATGGCAAGGTTTCGGTAAGGGTCTCTACAGCACCTCAAATCCAATCGTTGGCATCAACAGGACAAATTACGGCGTACATTGGCACGCAAAACCGAATAAAGGGCGGTACGGCAATTCCCTTGGTACGACGCGGAAGTTTTTGGCTCTTAGATCATGACATTACCACAGCCAATGGATTTGCTAATGGCGCCTTGAATTGGCAGTCCATTACTTGGCGGAAATAGGTGAAATTATGCGAGTGATTGGTCTGACTGGGGGCATTGGATCGGGGAAGTCTCAGGTCAGTGCAATACTGAAAGATCTAGGAGTGCCGGTAATCGATGCGGACGCCTTGACACACTCCTGCCAAACCCGTGGACAACCCGTATGGGCAGCGATTTGGCAACAGTTTGGGTGGAGTATCCTCGGACCCAACGGGGAAATTCTTAGACGGAAATTAGGCTTTCTGGTATTTCACGATGAGGACGCGCGAAAAAAATTAAATCAATTGGTTCATCCGAGCGTCCGAACTCTGATGGCTCAAGGACTTGACGTCTTTCGTCGACAAGGTCAACCATTGGCTGTGCTGGACGTTCCTCTCCTAATTGAGGGAGGCTTGCATAAAATGGTCGATGAGGTATGGGTTGTCTACGCCGACCTGACGCAGCAGTTGTCGCGAATCATGGAGCGGGATCATGTCGATGTTACCGAGGCAGAACGCCGAATAGGCGCGCAAATGCCGTTGGATCAGAAGTTGCCCTACGCCCAGGTGGTCATTGACAATCGTGGCACTCTTGACGAATTGAAGGACGTGGTAACGCAATTATGGCAAAAGGCACAAGACCGGGCAAAACCGGACGATGGATAATGTTGTTGGCGTTAATCCTCTTAATAGGATTTTGTTACCGTTACTTCGTGCCGTGGCCCTATCGTGGAACGATAATCCAGGCATCCCAGCGCAACGGGGTAAACCCGTACTTCGTAGCCGCCGTGATCCGAGTTGAAAGCGGATTCCGCCCCAGTGTTGTCAGTAGTCGGGGTGCTGTTGGCCTTATGCAAATTATGCCCGAAACCGCTCAGTGGATTGCCGAAAAAACGCATCAGGGACCGGTAACAGCGAAACTTCTCACCAAAGTCGATGTTAATGTGGAACTGGGATCGTGGTATTTGCACCACTTGCTTAATGTCTACCACGGTAATGAGGTCTTGGCGTTAGCCGCATATAACAGTGGACCCAACACGGTGGCTCAATGGATAAGCAAGGGGGTGCTCAATCCCAAGCAGCCCAACTACCAGGATATACCCTATTTAGAAACCCGAAACTTTGTATATCGGGTGCTAACTTATGAGCATGTCTACCGGATCATGTATTTCTGGGTGAATTCTACAAACACTGAAGCATGGGGGTGGTAAACGTGGCAAAATTGATGTCGGAAGAAACCAAGATGAAGCTCGGGGAGCGCATTGGGGTAGCCCAAATCGTTCGCCAAGACGGATGGGGCGCGGTGTCATCCCGCGATTGCGGCATGTTGGTCAAAGAGGCGATTCGCCTAGCCGAGGAACAAATGCAACGTCGTTAGCCAGGGAGGAAGGGCTCACCGAAGGGTGGGCCCTTCCTCTTCCCCCCAAGCGTATTGTCTTAGACCCCATAACGTATCGAAACCCTTTGGCAGTTGGCGTGACAATATGGCATAGGATGCCGTGCGTCTTAACTCGCCGGGAAGCACTTGGGGCAACGATACCTCAGGATCGAGGGGAAAGCAGATAACGGGGGACTCGGGATCGCTGAAGGCTAAGGGGATTGTGGGACTCGATTCACGGTCGGGCACTAGTTGCTGGATCCTCAAGATGTCTGACAACACACTGGTTGCAGTGGCCATGCCTCCCGCTCCTGGCCCTTGAAAGACAAATTGGCCCACGGCGCTGGTAACCTGAATGGCATTTTGCGGTCCCTGAAGTCGCAAAAAGGGATGGCCTTGGTAATACACCGTGGGGGCCACGGACAACCTAATGGACTGGTTTTGGCAAAGGGCTCGGCCCACCAGTCTGACACCACACCCAAACGACGCGATGCGAGCCACATCATGCCCAGTTACCCCCGTAATGCCCGTTACCGCAGAAAAGTCGGCAGGAATTACGGCATGGAAACCGAGACGGGCCAAAAGCACCAGCTTCCTTGCAGTATCATGTCCTTCAACATCGGCTTCGGGATTCTGCTCAGCATAACCCAGTCTTTGCGCTTCGTGAAGCGCCTCTAAATAATCATGACCTTCTTCCATGTGGGATAAGATAAAATTACAGGTGCCATTAAGCACTCCTTCGATGCGATCTATCGGCACTACCGACAAATGGTGTGTAATGGCATCGATTATCGGAATTCCGCCGGCGACACTGGCTTCATACAGCAACAGACGGTTGTGTTGCCGTGCCAGTGCCAAAAGGGTGGGCCCATGGTATGCCATTACTTCTTTATTGGCGGTCACGACATCCTTGCCTTGTTGAAGGGCTGTTGAGAGGATTTCCCTCGCAGGGTGTTGTCCCCCCATAACATCGACCACCACATCAATCTCTGGATCCCGTACTATTTCATCAGGGTCGGTGGTTACCCGGACTTCTACCGTCCGCGCCCGATCGCGGTGGCGAACCAGTGCTTTGACAACCCGTATTTTGGGCTCCGATTCTACAATGAGTTGGGCCAGGGCTTGTCCGACGGTGCCTAAACCCAAAAGACCGACATTGATTGACCTCACGAAAAACCTCCTAGGAAAGATAATTCATGTTACCGGGTGCGGCGGCGGGGGTCAAGCGGTACGAGCCAAGCTCCGGCGTAGGCAACTTGTCCAGATTTTTCCGCGACTAAGGTGCCCTTGTTGATAGTAATCGGGCCCTCTGCAGTTCTGACCGTTACGGGCGCAGGGACCAGCTGTAGTTTTTCTGCTGCCACCATGTGTTCAGGTACGTAGCCAATACCCATATGGGAACCTTGCCATTCGATTTGTGCCCAATGATGGCGTTGCCAAAGACATTGCGCATCCATCACGGTAACGGTGCCAGCTGGGGCGATTGCCAAGACGGGGGAGTCCCGAGTTGGCAACGCATAGACCTGTGTCAATTTGGCAAATTTCACGGCATGCGGTGGGATTAATTGCCATGGCGACGGGATTTTGTAGCGAGTTTCTAAGAGGCTGCCTTTTCCTGTCCAGGTTGGAACCGGTTCAAAGTCACCGGATAACAAGAGGTGCCCATGGGGCGAAATTCCTATTGCGTATAATTTCCCGTGGTGCAGGGTGACGAATGTCATGTGGTCCGCCGGCCACGAAATTTGTTCGAGGGCAATGGGAGCTGCAATCAAGGGAGGGGCCGAAGCTAAAGGCCGAAAACCAAATTGCCAGTATTGCCCTGCAACATATTTCAAAAATACGTGACCCCAAGGGTTGGCCGTAGCCACTTGATAAATTTGGTTGCGGTAGAGCATATGGTCTTGAGCTATAGACTTGATATTCCGATATTGGACTAGTACCGCCAAGTGAGGTGTCGGCCGCCAATTTAAACGGGTTCGATAGGCAGGTGCGTGAATATCTAAAAATGCCGTGCGTAAGGTACCCTTCGCCAGTTGGTTCCAAGAAATATTATGATGAGCAGCGTTGTGAGCGTCGAGCAACAGAGGATGGATATGCACCACCAATGCCATGTGCGACCAATAGGTAGGCGACTGTGGCAAGCCTAATCGATTGTAGCGAAAGAGAGCCACATCGCCCACGGTGAGGTGCTTTCGATTCACGTACTTGGCGTAGCCATGGCTGATGAGGTAATAGGTTTGGCAGTCTACATTGACTAATATCGGCCAGGACGGATTGTTGGGCGCTACAATTGGGACTGCAATGCCGCCTGCAGCCAGTGAACGCCCAACAAATTCAGCACATTGAAAGTCCGGCTGGAACCACCCGGATCCGGGGACTTGCCGTCGAATGACGCGGACTCGTCCTAATATGGCCACTCCATACCCTCCCGTACCCATGGTCCATGACCAATGTTGGCTGGCATACTGCACCGCGAGACGAGGATTATATGGAAAAGTTCCCCAGAGACTGACCAGACTTAGCGCAAATAACACTACGACTGATAAAACGCGGCGCATAGCTGCACCACCTTTTTTACTTCAGGGTTTCCTAATTGGTGTAAATTCAGTCGGCTAATGAGACCGGATAAGATCGTTAAAATTGTGCAAAACGGCGTATCCTAAGCACCTAGGTTTCAAGAAAGGAGCAGGGATTATGCGATTGTGGTTTTTAGCCATCTGGTTGGCTCTTTGGCCCAATGCGCCGGTGCCAACAATTATAAGTCCCCACGGGGGTGCGCTCTGGGCTCGGCTCGAATATCGAGTGCCTAGCCCAGTGGTTGCGGAGAAATTGCCAGGACAGGCGCAGGCCAAAAATCTCAAGTTGCCCTATGTCTTGGGAGGGTATGGAGTGGCCATATTAGGACGAGTCCGCGTCATTCGACGGCAAGTCCCCGGATCCGGGT
>JAKAAL010000099.1 GCA_021802375.1 Bacillota bacterium
ACCACGCCCTTGATGCGGATGAAGGCAATGTGGACGGCAATAATCGCTCCTAAAATCACCGGCATGACCACCACATGCAAGCCATACATTTGGCCGGCGTTTAAGGGATTGAACCAGGCGAATCCGAGCGCGTTCAGGCCGTCTTTCGATTGCACGGCGTTCCATTGCGAGTAAAAGTCGCCCCGCATGAGATAGCCGGTAAACGCGGTCGGAATGGCGACCAACAGGGCGAGGGTTCCAAGCATCCAGGTCCGTTCCCGACCGCCGCGCCATGCGCCCGAAAAGAAGACCCGTAAAAGATGTAGGATCATGAAAAAGAAAAAGGCCTGAACCGACCAAAAATGGATTCCGCGCAGGTAAAATCCCACGGATGAGATGGTCCACCATTGGGGGCCATTGGCCGCCATGATAATCCCGGATAGCACGAGAATCACGAAGCTCGAGGCCGTCAGCGAGCCTAAGGTATACAGAAGACCCGCCGCATAGTCGGGTAGTTCGGTGGGCAACCAGGTATCCAACGAAAACAGCACGCGCATCTTCTCCCGAACATAAACCGTCCAATTCATGGTATCCCTCCTTTTTTGTACGAACTGCCAAACAACTTAGGATCCAGTCTATCAAGATGTGCTGGTTGAAACAATTTATGCCGCGTCTTCTGGCTCCCCCTCTTGCTCTAGCCTCTAAATTTCGAGGGCGGGTTCCTTCCCAGGGAATACCAGACTACCCCTAGTACCTGTGGGGCATACGAACCGTGGAGGTGAGGGAATTTGGCAAAACCCCACATTGTGGTGCTTGGTTCGAATTTTGCTGGATTGGGTGCTGCGCAAAAGATCCGTGAATATGGCCAAGATGCCGTGGACATTACTGTCATCGATCGAAAGCCGTATCTGCTATTCATACCCAACATTGGCATTGAAGTCTTCGAAGACCGCGACCCCTTATACACGATGCACATGCCTCTGGAACCCGCAATGAAAGAGGATCACTTGCAATTTATTCAAGGCGATGTGCAATCGATTGACGTGGAATCGCAAACGATTGAGTTTTTGCCTACCGAGCGTTTGGGAAGCGCAACCGCCAAACTGCATTATGACTATGTCGTCATCGCGGTTGGCGCACGTCTGGCGTATGACCAAATTGAAGGCTTCGCCGAGTTTGGCCATACCGTCAGCGATACGTATTACGGCAATCAATTGCGGCGGTATCTCTATTCTGAATACAAGGGCGGGCCCGTCGCGGTAGGTTCGGTACGATTCCACCAAGGCAGCAAGTCGCGTGAATATGTGCCGATGGCGGAAGCTGCGTGCGAAGGACCGCCTGTGGAGGTGTCGCTTAGTATTGGACGTTGGCTGGAAGCGCATAACTTTGGCGGCCCCTCCAAAGTCTCCATTTTCACCCCGGCCGAATGGATTGCCGAGGATGCCGGCATGGGCATCGTGAAAACGCTGTTGGGGCTGGCGGGAAAGATGGGCTATCACTATGTCAACAAGACTTACGACATTCGCCGCATAACCCGGGACGGGATCGAGTTCGAGCAGGGCCCCGACATTGAAGCCGAGTTGAAGATCATATTTCCGGACTGGGTGCCCCATCAGTTTCTTAAGGACCTGCCGATTTCGGATGACGTGGGATTCGTAGAAACCGACATGACCATGCGCAATCCTCGCTTTTCGAATGTCTTCGCATGCGGTGATGCGGCCGCTGTCACAGTGCCAAAACTCGGCATTTTGGCTCATATGGGAGCTGAAGTGGCGGCTCGACAAATCTGTCAAGACATTGGGCTCATGCACATTGCCCCCGGGGAGGAGCGCATGCATCCCATCGTCGACTGCATCGGAGACATGGGGCACAACGAAGCCTTTTACATCAGTTCCAACACGTGGTACGGCGGGGATCGAGAAGTTTTCCGGATGGGGCATATCCCCTTCTTGTTGAAATTGCAGTACAAGGACATGTTCTTCCGTACCAAAGGCAAGGTGCCGCCGTGGGGACTTCCCGCCGCGGACTTCTTTGCCGAAATGCTGGGAAAGGAAGTAGGCGTATGAGCAGTACGTATATGGTGGAACAAGGGTCGTCCATTCCGCTGACGAACGAGCAGTGGCGTGGCCTGGCCCGACTAGGAGATATTGTATCGGTCATCGATGATGCAATGAACGGACCCATGGGCGCTGTTTCGGTCGATTATGTGGTTTCGTTAATGACCCTGGCCCCGTCCAACATGCTGGGCGCGGTGCGCGAAGCGCTCCAATTGCTGACGGAATGGCATGAGAAGGGAGTACTGGCGCAAATCCGCGCGCTCGTCGACATGCTGGCGTCGATCTTGACTCCAGAAAACGTCAATTCGGTCGCACTGGCAACAATCCATAAAGCCCAGCAAAGCAATGTTCCGACTACCCTAAAGGCACTGTCCCGGGAACTGAGCGATGTCACACATTCCGACACGGCGGGACTGGGAGGGCTTGGTGGTCTGATGAGGCTTATGATGGATAAGGATGTTCAGGCTGGACTGCGCATGATGGGCATGACGGCGGGGAAAATCCGCAATGTCATGCAGTCCGATCCCAAACGGGGAAGCCCGAGCATGCAGCACTAGCCTTCACGAGGCTCAGGACAACCTGCCCGGTGGAATCGCGCGAGCGCATTCACTAGTACGGCGTAGGCCGAAGCCTTAAGAGATGCCATACGCGGTGGGTTGTCCCTGAAATGGGCTTCCCACCGGTTCGTGTTATAGAACTTCGTGCCCCTCCCCCATCCGGTTTGGGCCCCTCGCACCGTGCCCTGCTCACAGGACCAACTCCTTCTTTTTTCGCCACGATTCGTTAAAAAAGCAACTGCGAATTTTCTGGCAGGATATGAATCGATATGCGTAGAAAATTCGCAACACATCCTGCTAAAGCAACAAAGTGGAAGCTTTCCTGGGAATAAGGAGTTGGGGAGATGTCGGCACAATATCCGGTCGATGAGAGCATTCTATCGGCGCTGTCCGCAGTAGCCATGAGGGCCGAAGCCGACGAAATCGAAATCCGGCTCGAGTTTAATGAATCCACTCAGATTAACACCTTGAACGAACGGGTGACATCCCAGACGCACGTGGTGGACATTGGGGGAAATGTTCGGGCATTTGTGAACGGCGTCGCTGGATTTGTGCATTTCGACGGCTGGGATAACATCCAGCGCCATGTCGATGACGCTATTCAGTTGGCCAAGTGGCAGTTGGATTTTGGCCAGGCAATCAAGAGAGACGAGGTTCAACCGGTTCGACTCGTGCAGCGTTTGGACATGCGCGAAGATCCCATGGCGATCCCCTTAGAGGGAAAAGTGGAGGTGTTATTGCACTACGCGGACATCGCGCGCGCCGCGCATCCCCAGGTGCGATCGGTCAATGCTCGATATTTCGATCGGTACCGTCACCTGTGGTTTGTGAATAATCGCGGGACTGCAATTGAGCAGGAAAAACTCGACTTGGGGGGCACCATTCTTGTCGTAGCGCGCGACCGTACGGGAGTTGCCCAGCGCGGTGTGTCGTTCGGATCGTCCAACGATTTCGGGGCAGTGCGGGGGTTGGAGGAAGAGGTGCGAAGTGCGGCATTGACGGCTGTAGAGCTTTTGAACACGCCAGAGGTCGTGGGTGGCGAATACCCCGTGGTGGTTGATCCGCATTTGGCCGGTGTGTTTGCACATGAAGCGTTCGGCCACCTCAGTGAGGCCGATGGCCAAGTCGGTGACGCGGGTCTCTTGGCGGAAATGTATATTGGACGGAATTTCGGACCCAAGGGGTTGCACATCTATGATACTGGGCGAGATGTTGGCAGCCGTGGATATCTTCCGGTCGATGATGAAGGTGTGGAGGCTGCGGATATCGACCTTATCAAGGACGGCGTTCTGGTGGGCCGCCTGCATTCGCGTGAAACGGCCGCGCGCCTCGGTGAAAAGCCGACTGGCAATGCCCGCGCTCTGCATTATCGGTTTCCCCCCATCGTACGCATGCGCAATACCGTCATTGCGCCCGGAGACACCCCGTTCGAAGACTTGTTTCGGGGCATCAAGCGAGGAATTTTCGCCAAGGGCACCCATGGAGGACAAACCAATGGTGAACTATTCACGTTTTTGGCCGCCGAAGCCTATCTCATCGAAGATGGTGTGGTCACGACTCCGCTACGCAATGCGGTATTGACGGGCAACGTATTTAGCACGTTGGCCGCTATTACGGCGGTTGGCAATGATTTTGTCCGCTATGAAGGCGGCGGGGGCTGTGGCAAGGCGGGTCAAATGCCCTTGCCTGTCAGTCATCATGCGCCGTCCTTGCGGATTGAACGCTGTCTAGTGGGAGGGCGGGGCGCATGAAGGCATTTGCGGAACGGACCTCCGGCGACGACGAGGTGAAATGGACTCGAGAAGACATTGGGGACGCGGCTTTGCTCCACCGGGAGGTATGGTCGGTCGAAGTCAAAGGTGGACAATCCCCCATGGTGCAGCATGGTTCGGAGGAAGTCCGCGCGTTGCGGATTGTGCACCAAGGGCAGCTAGGGTTTTCGACATCGCGCACGCAGGGATGGGATGAATTGAAGCGTATGGCGTATGAGGCTGCACGGAACGGGCCGGACACCCGCCTCGACGAGCCCGACCTGAACACGGTGAGGTCCTTCACGCATGGGCCGACTTGGCAACCGGGTTATCTTCGTCATATGACGGAGGGTGCTCAAACGCTCTATGAGCGTCTGGCGAGCTTCGCTGATGACTTTCGGCCATCCGTCAGCGTGGCCTACCACGCAACGCGAAAAGCGTTATCCAACTCCCGTGGGGGTTCGGCATCGTGGGAACAGGGGTACTGGGAGATTACGGCGGGGGGTCGCCGCGTATCTGGCACGGACTTTCACGGGCTTAATGAAACGCGGTTGCGTGCCGATGCCATGCCGGACATCGCTGAACTGGGCAAGTCCCTTGCCGAACGATATCAATGGGGCGAAAAGATTCTGACTGTCGAGAGCGGAAGCTATCCGGTGATACTGCTCGCCCCAATCGTCATGAGCCTTTTTACATCCGTTCTGGCACGGCTTTCCGGACCCGCATTGATGGCCGGCAACTCGCCGTGGGAGGACCGTAAGGATCAAGCGGTCTTGTCACCGTTGCTCACGCTCTGGTCGGATCCGATGACACCCGACGGGCCGCGCACGGGACCTTTCGATGACGAAGGAACTCCGACAGCGGTTCGTCCGTTAATTGAGCAAGGTGTCCTGAGGAATTTCGTTCTGGACCGAGAGACCGCCGGACGCTTGGCCGTTGAGCCTCCGGGTATGGGTTATCGGCCCGCTTTGAATGCCCTGCCGACATCTCTTCCGTCGAACTTAGTGATCGCCCCTGGTTCGCTATCCCTGGCCGACCTTATCAATAGCTTTCCGCGGGTCCTCATCCTGCAGGGATGGATTGGTGGCCGGCCGACCAACCCGCTTCGCGGAGACATCTCTGGCAACGCCAGTGATTTGTATTACGCGGAGGACGGGGCGATTGTCGGCCGCGTCAAGAATGCGGTCGTGAGCCTCAATGCGTTCGACGTCTTGTCACACCAGCTTAGGGCCGTGGGCAGTGACAGCCGCTGGGTTCCTCAGGGGATGATGCAAGCGGCACCCGGTAAATTGGTGCCACTCTTGATTGATGGCGTCAGCGTCAACGTGAGGAAGTAACACCGAGGGCGACCGCCCCTTCCCTATTCTAAGCCATGTCTCTATGCGTTTACTCTAGGAGGAATTATCATGTCGAAACTTCGTCATTCACGTTCGAGCGTCTTGGCTTTGGGCGCCGCGGCAGGCCTCATACCCTTAATCGCTGCCGGTTGTGGCTCAACCTCTACTCCAACCCCCAGTGCCACCGCGAAGACCGCGTCAACAAAACCTGTTCATGGCGGGACCATTATTCAGGCTCTCGGGCCGTTGGTGGCCATCAATTGGTATCTTCCATTGCGGCCCGTTGCCTACAACAGTTTATATGACGCGTGGGCTGCCAGCTTGATGTATAAAGGGCTCTTTCACGTGGCGCCAAACGGAACGGTTGACTTTTCGCGCAGCATTGCCAGTTCGATCACGTGGAACAAATCGGGCACAGTCTATACGGTCAAGATGAATCCGAAATGGCATTGGTCTAATGGTACGCCTGTCACAGCGCAGGATGTCCAGTTTACGTGGAATTTGATCAAGGCTGCCAGTGCGCCCACGGCGCCGGCGCCGTGGCCCTATGCAGGTGCGGGTTCCGGCGGTGTGCCGCAGATGATAAAGCAATTTCAGGTCATCAATTCCCACGAGTTTCAGATTACCTTGACGGGCCCGGTCAATCAGGTGTGGTTCGAATACAATGGCTTGGGCGACTTCATGCCATTGCCGGAGCAGGCGTGGAACAAATACCCGAACAACGTGAATCAAGAACTCAGCTATTTGGCCAGCAACGGGAACAACGTCAACTTCTTCAAAGTTGTTGATGGGCCGTTTCGTCTCACGCAGGCCACTCAAAACGTGTCGTGGACATTCCTGCCCAATTCGAGTTACGACGGACACAAGCCGTACATCAATAAGTTCGTGCTCGCTTATGAGACCTCGGAGACCTCAGAAGTGAACGGTTTAAAGAGTGGTACGGTGCAGGTCGGTTACTTGCCGCTGTCTGAGTACAACGTGCGCAGCCAATTGACCAACGACAAACTCAACACCTCGTATAGCTACAGTATTGACCGCACCATCTTGAACTTTAAGAGTCCCACCGTCGGCAGCATCTTGAAACAGTTGCCGGTTCGCCAAGCGATGCAAATGGGCATCGACCAACAGGCGATCATCAACGCGCTCTATAATGGCATGGGTGTGCCAGGAACCGGTCCGGTTCCTTTGCATCCCAAGACTTTCCTCGCGCCTCAACTGGAGAAGCCTCTATATCCCTTCAACATTAAAGCGGGCGTTAAACTGCTGGAGAAGAATGGCTGGCACTTGGTGAACGGCGTTATGACAAATAGTCAGGGCCAGCAGTTGTCGTTCACAATGCAGTATGACTCGGGCAGCAGCACGACATTGGCCATGGTGCAAATTTTGCAACAAGACTGGGCCAAAGAGGGGATAAAGGTTTCGCTTAGCCCAGTGCCTTTTGCAACCATGCTGCAATATCATCATCAGCCGACGAAGTGGGAGATTCAAACCGGACTTGGTTGGAGCTATGGCGGCAGCTATCCGAGCGGAGGCGGGATGTATGCAACGAACGGCGGATATAACTTCTACGGCTACGCCAACCCGACGATGGACACCCTCATCGCCGCCACCCACACACCGCAGCCATCCACCACGGCCGCACAGGCGGCGTTGAACCAGTACCAGCTCTTCGCCGCCCGTCAATTGCCGAACCTGTGGATGCCGGTCCCGGAAGGTCTCGGTGAGGTGCAGTCCAACGTTCATGGTGTGAAGTCGTCGCAAAACACCTTTACCGATGCCATTTCTCCGCAATACTGGTGGATTGGAAAGTAACAACCGGGCCAGCACAAAACAGGGGGCAGAGAGATGGTACAGTCAGACAGCACCCGGATTGAGCTTGATGCGCAGGGGATTGGTGCAGAACCGAAGTCTCGATTTAGGCGCATCTTTTGGCATCACCCGTTGGCGTGGATGGGCCTGGTTGGCATAGCCGTATTGCTGGGCTTTGCCTTCATTGGCCCGCTCGTCTACCGGGCGAGCCCCTATGCGATGCATCTGACCATGATCTTGAAACCGCCGTCCACGCACTTTCCCCTCGGCACGAACAATCTAGGACGCAACATGTTGGCGCGTTTGATGCTCGGCGGGCAAACATCGTTGGAGGTGGGGGTGGCAGCGGCTCTTTCGTCGATGGTGATTGGCATCGCGTATGGTGTCGTAGCGGGTTTTGTCGGCGGATGGGTGGACGCTTTGATGATGCGTGTGGTGGATTTGTTGCGTTCCATCCCGGGGCTGTTTTTGCTGATCTTTCTGGATTCCTTTGTCACCCCCACCCCCGGTCTGCTCATCTTGTTGATCGCGCTCACCTCATGGCATGGCGTCAGCCGGTTAGTGCGGGCGGAGGTTCTTTCCCTGAAGGAACGCCTCTTTGTGGAAGCCGCCCGAGCGGTGGGGGCCCGCATGGGACACATCGCCATTAAGCATCTCCTTCCCAATATTTACGGTACGGTGATCGTTGCCACCACGTTCATGGTGGCGGACGCGGTTTTGGTCATCGCTAGCTTGAGCTTCGTCGGCATGGGACTCCCTCCGCCGGTTCCCAATTGGGGTGCCATGTTGTCGGACGCCATGACGTACGTGCCCCAGCACGCCTGGTGGCTGGTGTACCCCCCCGGGTTGGCCGTCTTGTGGACAATCCTCTCGATAAGTTTTCTAGGCGATGCGTTTCGCGCTGCTCTCGACACGCGCTTGGATTCTGCTTTTCGAGGGGGGCCTAGGACATGATTAGGTATTCGCTGGCTCGGATGCTGCAGGCCGTTCCGACCCTTCTGCTGCTGTCCGTATTGAGCTTTTTCTTGATCCATGTGGTTCCCGGAGGTCCGGCGGTCGTGATGTTGGGCGACAAGGCCACTCCCGCGCTCATCGCTCAAATCAATCAATCGTTGGGGTTGAACAAGCCGCTCTGGATTCAGTATGGCATTTGGCTGGGCCACCTGTTGGAGGGCAACTTAGGCTACGCCTATTCGTACCACCAAAGTGTGGCTAGCCTGATCGCTGTGAATTTGCCACGCACCCTCATTCTAGTGGTCACGGCGATCGCCATTTCTCACGTCATCGCCATTGTTGTCGGAATCTACCAGGCCGTTCACCGCGATCGCCCGGTGGATTTTATTCTCACCGGCATCCTCTATTTTCTGTATGCGATGCCCACATTTTGGTTAGGGGTCCTATTAATCTCGATTTTCGCGACTGACGTCAGGTGGTTTCCCACCGGAGGGCTGTACAATCCGCTTCTCGGCCCCACATTCGGATCGTATGTGAATCACATGGTGCTGCCGGTCAGCGTGCTGGTCATCGGCTCTGTGGCGGGATGGGCGCGGTATATGCGTTCCACCATGGCCGAAACCCTGGTTCAAGACTACATTCGCACAGCGCGGGCCAAGGGCTTGAACGAACGGGGCGTCTTGGTGCGCCATGCGCTCAAGAACTCCCTGCTCCCGCTAATCACGCTGGTGGGAATGTCGTTGCCCGGATTGTTCAGTGGCGCGTTGATTATCGAGATTATATTCAACTATCCCGGAATGGGTCTGCTGTTCTGGAATGCGGCCCAGCAGCGCGATTATCCGATTGTCTTGGCGATTGTCATTATGGTTGGAGTCCTCACCATTCTGGGCAACTTATTGGCCGACCTTTTATATGCCGTGGTGGATCCCCGGATCCAATATCGATAAGACGAGCGCGATCGGGGCGATCATGACTAATGCATCGGAGGTGTCAGCGTGAGCAAAACGTTAGGGATCCTGGCCGGCTTAGGGCCGTTGGCAGGGGCCCATTTCTATCGTCGGCTAATCGAGTTAACTCCGGCTGATGATGATTCGGAACATCTATCGGTGGTATTGATTTCGGAGTCACGCATTCCTAGCCGTCTTGCGCACCTTGAGGGGCGTGGTCCGTCCCCTCTGGGCGCCCTCACAAGCACGGCGTCGCGACTCGTTGCTGCGGGCGCGGAGGTCATTGTCATTCCTTCTACGACGACGCACGCATACTACGACAACATTGCGGCACACGTTTCCGTTCCAGTTCTCAACCCGATGGAGATGGTGGCAGATGACATTGTCCGGCACTCCTATCGGCGAGTTGCCATTGTTGCTACCTCGCCCACACGCCAGTACGGACTCTATGATACTGCCTTTCGAAAGAGGGGAGTGGAAGCCATCTATCCAGATCCGACATCTCAAAAAGAAATCATGGCCATCATTCAGGGAGTGAAGTCAA
>JAKAAL010000100.1 GCA_021802375.1 Bacillota bacterium
CAGAGCCAAGCTTTTGGGTTGTGCCGGAGGTGGACGTCGTGGGATACAAAGGCATGTGCCGTTGACGGGCGTGGAAAGCGGGAGTCCATGCCATGCCCTTAATGGTACCAAATAAGCCGGCATTGCCAAAGTTGATGCGCGAAGAGTTGGCGGGAAGGGCAGGCCCCGCGCCGATCGTGATCGTGTATGTCCCTTTATGGACGCTATACCGGACATCCATGGGACCGTGATACGTACCGCTTAGGATGTCCTGGGGCAGATACACGGGCACATCGGAGGTTTGAGCCAAACGATGTCCCACCGTTTGCCTTACGTCGGAATAGCTACTAAAGGACGGAGGAAGCGCTACCAGGGAAGCGGCACGGGCTCGGGCATTGATCCAGCTGCTTTCGAACACAGAGCGCACCAATTCTGGTAAATACCCCATCCACTGTATGGCTTGGGACGGATAGACCGCCACCACGCGAAAGTTGTGAGAGGGCCAATGATGAACGATAGTGGGCATCGAAAACGTGCGCGGTTCCAAAAACAAAACGCGCCCGGGATGGGCCGCATCAGGCCAACTGACGGCAAAGAGTTGGGATGAGGGAACGCTCAGCACTGCCTTGGAAGACGTTGATGCGGTGATAGTTTTGGGTAATATTTGGGAAGAGGCCGGTTTTAGCCAATAGATGCTGGTGGTCATTTGGTTCCATAGCGTACCCGTTTGGGTCCCGATTTGGGTCTGCGGACGATTCATGACGGCCACCATAGTAAAGCGCTTGGACGGCCAGTGATGAAGGGTAGTCGGGATCTGAAAGGCCTTCGGCGATAAAAAGATGGTGCCGCTCGGGTTGGTGGCGTAGGCACTATGCGGTCCTAGAATGTAGAGAACGTGCTCTTGAGCCCACGCTTCGAGTTGAGTCGGCGCGGCGTTGTGAACGACCACGGTGGGCGATACAGGTTGAGTCGACAGAGATGAGGATGGTGTCGACGATGACGGCGTTGATGACGGACTAGGGGTGGTGCTCGTGGTGCCCGGTGAAGAGGAAGGGGTCGGTATGGTCGATCCACCCTGCCAATAAAAGCATCGCGATGAGACTTAATGCCAAGGTCGTGGTGATGCGATGCCTGTTCATCGAAAGAGCCTCCCCGAGTGGAGTCCACAATTTCTGCCTAGAGTCTAAACGAAATGGGGAAGTGCCAGGGTTACCAGGTCAAAACGGCACTTTTCGGTCATGGGCGTAGAGGGGGATCCAGGTCCAGGTTGCGGCATAAGTCTCCGGGATCACTTCGGGAAGTTCCTGGCTCATCGATCGCTCGGCGGCAGGCCTACGGCCTCCGCGCGTCTTGTGCGATCTCCCCAGTCACTTCGGACCGTTCCGGCCCCAGCTTCCGAAAAATCCGCGTCGGTTCGTGTTTGGTGGTCAGCGGAATGCCGGCCAGAAGTTTTGTGATGTTAAGCGGGGCAATCACTAGGGCGGCATTGTGACCCGCATGATCTCTGTGTCCGCAGCGCTGGCAGACCTACTCGGCTTGACTCGTCCGATTGTCCGGGGCGGTGAATGCATAGCGAGCGCATGCCACCCGTCCAGGTTCGCTGTTGCGATGCGGTGACATTGCGCCTGGCCATCGCCGGACTAGTGGCCTTAACCTATACGGTGCACACGGATCGTTACATCCTGTGCGATAGTATTGCTAGCGATTGGGCTGGCGGTTCCTTATGCCCGGTCAGCTCGTTTCCATTTCCACATCCGTGATGCCCCTAAGATGCCGAGGAGACGGTGTGCGAGCCCAGAATGCGTACGTAAAAAACGCCACCAAAAATCCCACATAAAACGTGAGATCGGCTCCACCCAAGGCGTGTGCCACGGGACCGGTATAGAGCGTCGAGCTCATAAACGGAATCGACACCAAAATCCCGATCAGAAAACTGCCGAGGGCAGGCCAGGCCATAGCGGAGACCGGACCGGTTCTCTCCGCGCCCAACCTTTTGTGGGAGAAATAGAAGTCGCAAAACATCACGCCGAGCCACGGGGTCATCCAATATCCCAGCAACAATAGGAAGTTATCGTAATACTGTTCAAATGAGCCGGAAGCGGCCAGACTTAATCCGAGCCCTATAAGGGCAGCAATGGCCGCAAGACTCCATCGTGGCAACCGAATATTCAGCGCTTGGGCTGCGAGCCCGTTGGAATAGAGGTTCAAGGCGTCCGCCGCGGTGCCCCCCAGGACAATCGCGATAACCGCCATCCCACCCAAGCCGCCCATGACCTGATGCAGGGCCAGAATGGGGTTGGCTGCCGCTCCGGCTACAATGGCCACACCCGCCCCGACCAGTTCTAGCCAAAGGGACGCAATAAAGGATCCTAAGAAACTCCACACCAGAATCGGGGTCCTGGAGCGTGGCTGGGGCAGGTAGCGACTATAATCCGAGGCATAGGGCCCCCAACTACCGACATACGACAATGCGGCGGCAACCACTAAGGCAAATAGAATCCAGGGATTCGTGTGCACTGCCGGATGATATTGGGTCAAGGCCGGGCGTTGCCACAAAACCATCGTGACGATGACGAAGAGAATCCCCAACACCACCGACATCACTCGCTCATAGGCATGAATCAGGTTGTGGCCAAACACCGCAATCAGCCCTTGAACGATGACTAAGAGCAATGCGGCTTGCCAGAATGGTAAGGTCGGGATTAGAACACGAAGCCCAAACGCCCCTAAAATATTGTTGACGGAAAACCAACCGATAGTGCTTAAGTAGTTTAAGAACGCTGGTATATAACCCCCCCATTGTCCGAACAACCTCCGGCTTATAATGAGTTGGGGCAGTCCAAAATAGGGTCCCATGACCGCGCATAAAGAGAGGGCGTATGCGCCTAATACATTACCGACTAAGAGTGCGGCCACCGTCCAGGGCCACGACATGCCAAGCGCAATGGGAAAAAATCCTAAGGCAAAGTCTGCAATCGTAAGATTGCTACCGAGCCAGAGCGTAAACTGACTACGTGACTTACCGTGGCGTTCTGGATTCGGAATCGCTTCAATGCCATAAGGCTCCACATGTAAGACGGCTTCACCATATTCCCTCAACTCCACTCGTGGCGGTTCTTGCAGATGATCTTCCCTGTGCATGCTCCATCCTCGATTCACTGTGTATACCATTGTATATACAATGAATCAAGATAAAAAACAACCCCACCCCTCGAATTATCGGCGCGCCACAATCCCCTTCTTTTCCAATTCAAGGAGGGCTTGGTCTAGTTGCCTCAGATCGCGATACGATACCGTGTGGAGATGGTCTCCGTGCGTCAGCGATGACAAAAGAGCCACGCGTCCTTGGGATATCTCTTGCATAAAATCACTGACATCTTGCCGCGATCGCAGATGCAACGCCCCTTGCAGCTCCCCATAGATGGGGTGCTCAATCATCACGTTTTCGACCACGATGCCGTGATCGACCAATGTATATAGCTCGTCTGCCGTTTGCTCGGCAGCATGATGCACCGATAGAATTGTTTGCTCCATTCCGTCCGGCGCGCCACTTAAGTAATATCCGCGGGACGTCGACACAATCGGGGCGCCGCGTGCTTTAAGGAGCGCAATCTCGTGGACCACCACTTGGCGCGTAACTTGACATCTTGCAGCCAAATCCTCCCCTCGTATGGGATTCGTGCTTTCGTGTAATAGCTGCACAATATAGTCTTGGCGTTCTCGGCGCTCCCGCAACAAAAATCCCTCCTCACCCCGATGGTAGCATCCTGGTCGTTATTCCGCGAGATTTGCCACAACTGAACCGAAAAACGGGCGGACTCGTGATGAGAGTCCCCCCGTTTATCTTAGGCCAAACCAGCCAGGCTAGGAGACGCCCGACTTAAACGTCATGATCCAGATCGACATCCCGACCATCCCTACCGCCATCAAGAGCACCATGCCTAAGAAAATCACTTGCCAAGCCATCCCGCGACTTTCCCGAATATGCATGAACACCCCGAGTTGTAAGGCGGCCTGGCCGACGGCCAGCGTCAAGATGACGCTTAAAAGCGCCAACGGTGGCAACACATGATCCACCACCAGGATCAAGGCGGCAAATGTGAGGACCAGTGACCCGATATATCCCCAAATTTGCACCCAAGGGAATTTCTCTTCCCCAAAATGAGGGCGCATAAATCGTAATGCTTCGCCTTCATCGTTTAACGCATCTTCGGCTTCCGGTCGAAACTCCAGTGCTTCTGACACCTAGATCCCTCCTCCCTAGACGATTTTCCCGTTGAGGTACACGAACGTAAAGATGAAAATCCACACAATATCGAGAAAGTGCCAATAGAGCGAGAAGGTAAAGAGTTTTCGCGTGGTGACCGCTGTGAGTCCACGCCGTGCCACCTGAATGAGGAGCGTCGCGGCCCAAATGATACCAAATGTGACGTGGGCTCCATGGGTACCCACCAAAATATAAAATCCGGACAAAAACGCACTCTTATGCCAGGTCGCTCCGGCACTGACGAACGTCACAAAATCGTGGATCTCGGACGTGACGAATCCCGCACCCAGCAACAAAGTCAGAATGAGCCAAATCATGAGGGCACGCTTGTTTTGCTTGCGCATTGCATAAATCGCAAGCCCAACCGTAAAGCTACTCGTCAAGAGTAGGAGGGTCTCTAAAATGACCGGACCCAGCGTAAACAGTTGGTTGGCTGTGGGGCCCGCCGCCACCTGGTTTTTGAAGACGGCGTAGCTGGAAAATAAGCTGCCGAAAATCAGAACGTCAGTGACCAAAAACATCCAAAATCCGGTAATTTTTATGCTTTCCTTCTCATCCGAAAACTCCATGGGTACATGCTGGGCGATCTTCTCGTCTACGACTGGTAGGCTCATCCTTGTACCCTCCCCAACGCCGTCTCGATTTCCAAGACTTCTTCTGCCGCAATGTGCTTGTGTTCATCGTAATCAAATCCCGAGTAGATCAGGGTAGCGACCACGCCTACGGCTCCAAGAGCCACAATGTACCACCATTGAAAGGTCATCCCAAATCCCAGCACAAAGAATGCAAACCCCATTAAAAATGGGATCGGGGTGTTTTTCGGGAGTTCCAGCGTCCGCATGTCCCCCGGCTGCATGGCAGCCAGAGTTTGCCCCTTTTGTTTCATGTCCCACCAGGCATCACGCTCGTGTACCACCGGAATTCGGGCAAAGTTGTACTCGGGAGCGGGAGACGGAAGGGCCCATTCCAACGTGCGCCCATTCCACGGGTCGCCGGTTAGATCCTTTTCTCCATGTTGGAGGCTATACACTACGCTATAAACCAAGATCACAAACCCGGCGCCCATTACAAACGCTCCGACGGTAGAGATGACGTTTAAGGTGTGCCAGCCAAATCCCGCAGGATAGGTGTAGATTCGCCGTGTCATCCCCTTCAAGCCCAGTAAGTATTGGGGGCCAAAAGTAATCCAAAATCCCCAGAAAAAGAGCCAGAATGCCCACTTACCTTGACGTTCATCCAACTTATGGCCGAACATCTTAGGCCACCAGTAATACATCCCGGATAAGAGGCCGAAGAGGGTTCCACCAATCAAAACATTGTGAAAGTGCGCAATCAGGAAGTAGGTGTTGTGCAACTGGTAATCGGCTGGAACCGTAGCCAATAAAATTCCGGTGGCACCCCCAATCACGAAGGTGGGGATAAACGCCATCTGGTACAACATGGCCACAGTCATCTGGATCCGGCCACCCCACATGGTAAAGATCCAGTTGAAAATTTTGACCCCGGTCGGAATGGCGATCAACATCGTTGAGAGTCCGAAGAACGCATTGACACCGGGACCGGCTCCCATCGTAAAGAAGTGATGGACCCAAGTGCCGTAGGCCAACACCATAATCGAGACAATGGAGACTACCATCACGGAGTACCCAAACAGAGCTTTTTGAGAGAAAGTTGCCACGACCTCTGAAAAGATCCCGAAGACCGGCAAGACCACAATGTACACCTCGGGATGGCCAAACAGCCAAAACAGGTTAACATACATCATGGCGAGACCACCGTGCGCCAGAGTAAAGAACGAGGAACCAAAGATGCGGTCAAACAGGCTCATCGCCAACGCTACAGTCAACGGTGGGAAGGCAAAGATAATCAAGGCCGAGGTGGTTAATGCCGCCCAGATAAACATCGGCATTTTCATGAGAGTCATGCCGGGCGCCCGCATTCGGAGCACGGTCACCAAGAAGTTAATCCCGGTCATGGTGGTCCCAATCCCCGCGATGAGGAGCGACAAGAAGAAGTAATTTTCTCCCGGTCCAGGATTAAAGGCTAAACCAGTATAAGGAGGATAGGCGGTCCACCCTGCATCGGGCGAGCCTCCAATCACGAACGAGATGTTCAGTAAAAGAGCACCGAAGGCAAAAAGCCAAAAACTCATCGCATTGAGGCGGGGGAAAGCCACGTCCCGCGCGCCAATCATAAGAGGGACAGCCACGTTAAAGAGTGCGAAAATAAACGGCATGGCCATAAAGAAAATCATGATGGTGCCATGCGTGGTAAAGACTTGATTGTACTCCAAGGCGTCAATCACCGGCGTGCTGGGTAAGGCGAGATTGGTCCGTAGCATCAGCGCATCGACACCGCCGCGAAACAGCATGGCGAGAGCGGCAATGAGATACATAATGCCGATTTTCTTATGGTCTACCGTGGTGAGCCATTCTCTCCAGAGGTATAGCCACTTTTTTTGCTTAGTCAGCACGTAAAAGATGGCCACCCCGGTGGCGATAATCATGACATCGGCACCGATCTCAGTGGGCCGCAACACGTCATGCGGAAACAGTGTGTGCACCAGGTACAAAACAAAGTGAGGCATCTTTAATCCACCTTTCAATCGTGCGTTTCACGACCACTCCGCTTAGGGATTCGTGGTCTTTGCCATGCCGGACATCGGCATATAGACTAGATGATTCTGATGACGCATCGTGGTGTACATGCCCCCCTGCAAGGTAAATCCACGGCCGACTTGGGGAAACGTGTGGGCCGGATAACTCCCGTAGGTTGCAACCCCGACGGTATTAAACTTCAACAACGCGTCGTATTTCGCCAGAGTCATGGGCGGTGCCGTGTTGCCTGTCTTCGTAAGCCATCGGTTAAAGGCCTGAGGGGGAACCGCCTTCACATTAAAGGTCATTTTTTCAAACTGAAGGCCCGAGTACTGACCACTACGCCCCCAGTAAACGCCGGGTTTGCTCGCCTCAAGCCATAACGGCAACACGCTATTGGGCATGGTATATTCCATACCCCCAAGTTGGGGCACCCAAAACGTATTCATGGCGGAGTCGGCGGTCAGTTCAAATAAAACGGGCTGCCCGGCGGGAATTTCGACGTAATTCACCGTGGCCACATGGTGGCCCGGATATTGAAACATCCACTTCCAGGTCAACGAGGTCACATCGATTACGACCGGATTTTTTGTAGTATCTGGCAATTTTGATAAGGCATAGGTCTGTTTCACGGTGGGAATCGCGATAACGGTGAGCAATACCGCCGGGACAATCCACCACAAAATCTCCAGCCCTTTATGACCATGCCAGTCAGGACGATATGGGGCCTTATTACCGGGCTTATCTCGAAAACGCCATACTGCGATACCAAATAAAATGAATACCGGAACGATAACCACAACCATCGCCACGGACGAGAGGGTTAGAAGATGCAATTCTTTCGTACCCACCGGGCCCTGGGGATGCAACAGCACATACTGTTGGCCACAGCCCGATACCAGCAAGCCCACTAACATCGCTAATGGCACCAATCGGTACAGCCAGCGATGACGCCGTTTCGGCATCCGAATCACCTCTCCAAGAGAGTTATTTCCAACCTTATAATTACGTTTTGATGCGACAGTCTTTGGCCGGAGTCGATCCCTCCGACATGTGGGCCCCCTTCGCGCTATGTTCAACGGATAGCCCAAAGAGGTTCAGTGAAACTTCAGTAATCGAAGCTTTACTGCCAGTGTATCACCGAATTAACTTCTCAATCAACGAATTCAAGGCTCGTACCACGTCAAATCCCAATATTTAGCCAAATTAACTATGTGATATATCGAAAGTTTGAACCGAAGTTAAATTTTAAGGGCACTCTCCGAACTAGTTGTTTAATACCCTTCGGTTGCGTAGGACCCTGAAATGGGAGGTATTGGGTTCACGCCAAGGAAATCGTGTCAAGAAATTCTTGAACCTCCCGGGGATTGCTCAAACAAATCCAGGTTTGACCTGCGGGGCGAGCGTCTCGGTGTTGCAAAATTGAAGGCCTCTCGCGTTGCGGAAAGTGCCAAACCCACCGAATGAACTCCCAGTCAATCTTTTCTGGGCATCCCGGAGCAAGGTCGGGTCGAGTTCGCCCTTGATACTGAATCCGACGGCGAAGCACCCGGGGAATTGTATAACGACGTGAAAAGTCCAAAAAAACCACGGTGTCTGCCCGCTCCAGCCGAATGTCTAGGGTGGATCCGTAATTGCCATCGATGATCCACTGCGGCGGTTGCACGAGGCGGGTTTGAATTGCGCGCCATTCATCACGCGGGGTTCCAACCCATCCGCTATGCCAAAACATCGCATCCAAATGGACTACCGTGATCCCCAAGCGCCGCCCCATGGCGCGCGCCAGCGTCGATTTCCCGGAACCGGAGGGACCGATAATGGCTATCCTTTGCACCAACATACTCCTTTCACTAGATTTATTTCATCGTGGCGGGTACCCTAAAGAGAGAATATCTGTGGCAGCCAAAAAGGAGTGGACCTTATCCATGCATGAGTCTTCCGATCCCAGGTCTTCGTGGTCCGAATATTTTATCTTGATGAGCCAATTGGCGGCCACCCGTTCGACCTGTCCGCGTCGTGCCGTGGGAGCCGTGCTAGTACGCGAGCACCGCGTCATCGCCACCGGGTATAACGGGGCTCCAGCTAATCAAGCGCATTGTACCGAGGTCGGCTGCCTTATGGAAAATGGACATTGCGTTCGCACCATTCATGCCGAACTCAACGCCCTCTTGCAGTGTGCGCGCTATGGCATCCAAACCGCCGGCGTGGATCTGTACTGTACCGACCTTCCCTGCCGCCATTGTGCTCGGGATCTGGTGCAAGCGGGCATCAAGACCATCTACTATGTGAGACCCTACGATAGCCCCGAAACCCTGGACCTGGTGCAAGCCACGGGCGTGAACCTAGTACGCCTTCCCGAACCGAATCAAGAGAGTTTCTTTTCCCGCTAACCCCGCCTACAACCACAATGGGGTACCCATTATACAAAATTTTCGGAGCCGCCGATCCGAGAGACACGAATTTTCCTTACAAAACGCGGTACTTCCTATGGTCCAGGATGTCGTTCTCCAAAACACCACCATTGTCTGTGTCGGATCGTTGACAAATCTACCCCCATTTCTCCACGAAAACCTTACGAATTATTGTATAGAATCCAAGTTTTCGGGAAAAAATCAGAGATTGAGGGGGAATTCTCGATGGATTTTGTACAGCGTGTCGTGGAGGCGGGCCGCCCGGTCAATGCCGAACAATTGCAGTTAATGTTGGACGGTTGCAACATCCACGTCAGCCTTCATGAAGCCGAGCGCCTCTATTGGAAGTACAGTATGGCTTGGATTGGGGACACGGACCGCCGCCTCGATGCGCAAGCAGAGGTCCACCGTTATCAATAATAAGCGGTGCAGGTTTTAAGCCTTCTCTCGTCGAAATTCTCCGGGGTCCGATAGGCATCAGTAGGATCGTGGCCACGGACCAGAGAATTTTATGTTCTGAGGAGGAAACATCCCAATGGCCATTGCCATCATATCCGGGAGTTCACGCGATAACGGAAACACCGAAGAGCTTGCCCGGGTGGTTACCCAAGACCTGCCCGCGGCCTGGTTTCGGTTGCGCCACTATCGTATTACCCCGATTACCCCA
>JAKAAL010000101.1 GCA_021802375.1 Bacillota bacterium
GAACTTGCTCAACTGATTCCGGTGACCCAGTACCAGCTGAATCAGAAGTTCAAGCACGGGGTGGTCGAGCCCATCGAATTAACTGAAGTGGTCGAATTGACACGTAAGGGTCTTGAACGGTTCACTTACATGAAATTGGACCAAACGGAAGGGTCAAAGTGAGAAGAGAATTCAAACTAGATTCTAATGACGAGCAGTATATGGACGTCAAGGGTTACCACTGGGAGACCTTCATAGAAGGGAAGAAGCTTTGGCTGCTGGTTAGTCACTTTCCCATACCCCCAGGCTACAATGTGACGGAGGCTACTCTGGCGGTGCAGTTTCCATCCTTAGATTATCTTCGGCAAGGGCTGGATATGTGTTATTTCACGCCGGCTTTGTCACGAGCCGATAACAAGCCGATCGCCCAGGTGAATGTGGTCGAACAGATTGATGGCCGTGCGTTTCAGCGATGGTCTAGGCATCGCACACCTCAAGCTCCATGGGATCCCGGAAATGATTCGCTGGTAACCCATCTGCTCCTCATCGAGAACTGGTTGGTCCGGGAATTTGAGAGGGTCAAATGATTACAAACCGGTACAAATTGAGAATGACAGGTCACCAATACGAGGCGCTTAGAAAGCATTTGTTAACCGATGACGGACTTGAGGCAGTGAGTGTGGCCCTGTGTGGCGTCGCGGAGCGCCAAGATACAGGGCGCGTTGAACGAATCGTTGCAGTTCATTGCATCGAGCACATCCCTTACAGTCATTGTACCGAGAGGACTAGCAGTCGAGTCACTTGGTCGACTAAATTGCTCTCCGAATTAATAGCTGAAAATTCAACTCAACAGTTCGTCGTTCTTAAAATCCATAGTCACACAGATGGCAGCCAATCATTTTCAGAACTGGACGATGAATCAGACCGCTGTCTGTATGAAAGTTTGGCGGGATGGTTTCAACGCGACTTCGTCTTGGTTAGTGCGGTAATGCTCCCCGAAGGTCGAATCGTGGCGAGAGCTTGGGATGGTGGAGCCACTCCCGTTTACTTCGAATCGGTGGTTGTCGCGGGCGACGACATTTACATCTGGAACAGCATGAATGAGGCAGACACGGTCGATGAAGATATGGATGAAATCCAACAGCGCACCCACCAAACTTTTGGACAAGGTACGACTGCTCTCCTCCGTAAGCTGTCGGTGGGCGTAGTCGGTGTTTCGGGTACAGGCAGTCCCCTTGTTGAAATGCTGTTTCGGCTTGGCGTGGGTACCTTGGTACTTGTGGATGCTGACACGATAGAGAAGAAGAATTTAGGGCGTATCTACAACAGCTCCAGGCGGGATATGGGAAGTTACAAGGTCGATGTCATAGCGAGGGCAATAAAGCAGAGTGGGCTAAATACGAAAGTGTTGCCGATTCACACAGACCTTTATCACACGTCGGCGATCGCCACCCTTGCACAATGCGACATGGTCTTTGGTTGTATGGATTCTATAGACGGTCGCGATTTGCTTAATAAACTTGCAGTGTACTACAGCCTACCATATTGGGATGTAGGAGTCGGCATAGAGGCTGACGGAAACGGCGGGGTTGATTTCGTCGGGGTCTCGGTGCACTACCTGACTCCTGATGGCCCAACCCTATTGGAACGGAAGGCATACACCTCGGAGCTACTTAGGGCGAGTTACCTAAAACGCACTGACCCCGAGGAATATGAGGATTTGTTGGACGAGGGCTACATTCATGGGACCCGCGAAGAGCGCCCTGCAGTCATTAGCGTCAACACGTTAGCCGCAAGTCTCGCCGTGAATGATTTCTTAGCGCGCATTCATGGGTTTCGCTGGTTCAGCAATGCCGATTATAGCGCAGGTCGATTCAACTTGAGTGACGCCTATTTTCGGTACGAGCCTGCTCCAAACGTCAAATCGAGCCTGGGTGCCTACGTCGGTCGGGGAGACACCGTCCCCCCGTTGGGTGAGATGTATGTTGTACAGTAAGGTTAGGGATGGCATTCTTCGGATTCTTGAATGGCTCGGACTCCGTCGACGAGTCGGCCAATATACGGTCATAAATTGCGATGCGTTACCGGAGATGCCAAAGAAAAACGTGCTCTATGTTTTGGGAGACCCTCCTTACGAATGGGCGGTCGGTTTTCTGTGCCCCTGCAACTGTGGTGCTCTAATTCAGCTTAATCTCCTTCCTAAAGCACGGCCATGTTGGAAGTTGAAGAGAGGGTCCCACGGTGAACCATCTCTGTATCCTTCGGTATGGAGAAAGGTGGGCTGCAAGAGTCACTTTTTTCTGGAGGAAGGGGAGATCAAGTGGGTTTAAGCCGGCGCCCCCTGACAACCTGCCAACCTGCTAAATAGAGGTAATGAATAAACCACCATATTGGCCGTCCCGCATGGCCTCCGTACCGATAAAAGAGGGAGATGGCGGTGAAATGGCTGGTATGAATCGGAGATCCGCAGCCGAGGATTATAAAGATCACATGCCAATCATGTTGTGCCTCATGCGTCATTGCGCCATTGTCAGTTACCATTGGGATAAGGTTACAGGGTGGTGTAAAATTGCATTTGTTTGGTGGCATGAAAGATCGCAATGGCTGGGAGGATACAGAGTGTTGCCTTGGGCAGGATTTTGGCCTAGTGTGGTTTCCAATATTGCGGGCGGAGTGGTCGCGGGTTCAATTGTGGGCCTGTTCCTTTGGCGACTTCAGGTTGGCGCAGAAGCCCGAGTAACCGAAAACCAGTATGAAAACCAATATTTAGCCCTTGAGGCCAAGATTAAAGACGTTTTGCTGTCCAAGGATGTTACGAATGTGTCGTCGGCCAGGGAATCAGAGTTGTCGACTAGCCAGAAGTTGCATGGAGAGTTGAGCGGTATTCCCCTGCAAATCTGGAAACCCCACCTTCCACAACACACCGATAGGTTGGAGAAACTTTCCGATTTTTTGAAGAATAGATCAGAATTCGTTAGGGCCGCCGAAACGTTGGATCTTGCGTTATCGCAGGCCATCCGAGCGTACAACCATGCAAAGCAGATAGCCATGATTAACGACACTAGTGACCACGCTTACTACGTAGCGCTTACCAATGGACTATCGCCACCGGAAGCTGTGAAATGGATTGGCATGTCGATGAATGATCAGGTATTAAGGCGGTTCGAGAACTCGTTTAGCGAGGTCTTTTCAGACGACGTTGTTAAGTCGAGTACCCAATTGTATTTGGAGACACGAGACACTCTGGCGATGACATTGGACAATCTGCGAATTGCTTTTTTGGGAGGAGACGCTTGATTGCGTGGGAGAGTTTATGTAAATCGAGAGAGGTGGATGCCATCGTGACCTGATCATCGCGCCACTCTGTGGCGGGTGTGGTCATGGTCGGGGAAGGAAAGGTGTGTGCGAATGGCCGAGGAATTGGGGACCAGTGTGATTGAGAAAAAGGGAACCAGGGCTACTTTAACACACTCTGCATTGACGCAGTTGTGTTTAGGCTTGGACACCGTCCGGCAGAGCGTTTGGCGCTTTAGATAATCAGGCCGTCAAGATAGCGGTAGAAGACATTATAGAGGGAAGCGAATCCGCGTGTAGGTTTCGATTCGACAAATACGGATTTTGATGGACTCCTCTGTGTAATGATGCGTTTCCAAAAATCTCGACGACGTAGCCATATCACGATTTGCAACGCAGGACGAATCTGGTGTTTAGACTGTAGGGAACTGATTTGTAAGAACTATATAACGAGCTAACCGAAATGAGGTGTGTCAGTGTCGACTCTTTCAGGCCGAGACAAGCGCCAGCTAGAGAAATTATTTGACATGAGCTCAGGCTATGTTATGAGCTTTACTAATCGGACCTTTAGTGAATTCTTTTCAGAGTACAACGTGGTTATTTATGACGACCGCTACGGTACATTCGGTGGTTCTAAGGCCAATCGCTTGCGGGCACTCTGGGAGAGTGAGACTAACTGGCTCGTTGCCCAAGTCATTGAAGGTTTGATTGGCTACGGTCAAGATGCTAACGATTTCCAGAATACTCCACCCGAACTAATTGATGGATGCATGGCCATTGCAGAACGCTTGCGAAGTGAAAACTCCGTAGTCGAGTTGGATGCCCTAACGGCGCTTGGGGAAGATCCGGATTTTGAGATTCTAGCACAACACGTGCGGGATGCCATTCAACGGGACCAGCCTGAAGGGGGACTGGATCGCCTCCATACATATGTAACCAAGTATGTTCGCACTCTTTGTCAGGAACATGGGTTAGAGGTCGATCGGGAAAAGCCGCTTCACAGCCTATTCGGCGAATATGTCAGATTCTTGGAACGAGACGGACAGCTTGAAACGAGGATGACTAAGCATATTCTTAAAGTCAGTATTTCGGTATTAGAGGCGTTTAATGAAGTTCGAAATAACCGTAGTCTGGCCCATGATAATCCGATTCTGAATCACGAGGAGAGCCTTCTTATTTATAATCACGTCGCAGCCACCATTCGTTTTATTATGTTTCTAGAACAGGGTTCCGTGAATGGGGAAGAAGTCGACCTTGACACTGGGCTCTGGGATCTTCCATTTTGATAGTTAAAAGGGTCGTGCAATGAGCGCATAGAACCAAAAGATTCGTGACTTCCCGACGTCTAACAAGGCCGTGATGGATCCGATGTAAATTCTAAAGGGGGTAAGGTGGAATCGGCAGATTTCTGCAGGCATCGAATCCGTCACCACGGCGTCACCACGAAGCATTGGAAACGGTATTTTGGTAACGAGATGGTAGACGCACCTTACCCTCGATTTCGTTGATGCATAAGGATTCCAGCGCATCGGGGCAACCCCATAGACGCCTGAGCGCGGTTCTTCTAATCCCGGCGTCGCAGGTTCGAATCCTGCCGGGGACACCACCCAAACCCTATACACCGCAAGCGATCATATGGTGTTGCTTACGGCGGACCCCTAGCTTTAGCTATGGGGGTCAGTAACACCTATGACGAAGGTGCTCAATGCGCCCAAGTCGCAAACATTGGCCCCATAGTGGATGCCCCGCCATTTATGGCTGGGGAGGATGTCCACTCGCCGTCAGAGACTCCAGAAATCGGCGACCAGCTTGCAACGCTGCAGCCACAGACTGCTCCTCTTGCTGAGTCTCTATCCGTCCGAACCGGTCGGAGTGACGGCATCGAAACGGACCATGAGGGGGAGGCAAACTGTCGACAGGAACTACATCAAATACGTCACGCCAAATTTCCTCATAGCGTCCCCCTCATACGCGCTAACCTAAGCCAGCCGAATCGCATTGGAGACGTCGTTTGCGGGGGCGCTCATGGAGTGCCTTGGTCTACGCACGGGAGGTTAGGCCCCAATCCGTCAGCTCCAAAAACCCCTGCACGATCATCCAAAGATCTTGCCAAATGAGTTGGGAAATACGCCACGCGGCGGTGGACGTCCGCCCGGACGGGAAATCCGTAGGGGGAAAATCCGGACCTTGTGTCCGAACGGCATCCACCAGTACCGCGCCCAACAGTTTGGCCAAGAGATACGTTTGTGCCAAGTCCGGATCAAAGGCCCGCAGTTCATCGATGTGGAGCAAACTCTTTAAGCGTTTGAAGGCGGTTTCGATTTGCCAGCGGAGTCGGTAGAGTTCTAAAATCTCGGCTGCGGACGCAGCCGTCTCTGACAGAGTGGTCAAAATCAACACATAATCGGCCGCTTGTGGGGACTTGCGCATCGCCACGATGCGGACCGTGAGAGCGGGCCGGTCTTTGGTGCCGGAGATTTGCACCCATCATTCGTATGGCGTGGCATCGGGTAGCTGGCGCACCGCATCCAGCGCAGACCAGGGGTCGCTATTCAGTGTTTGAAATCGTAGCGCATTCCATCCGAACCGTACGATGACGTGGGCTTTTTGCGCCACGATCCATGCAAGCGCCGTCGGTTTGGCATAATTCCGGTCGGTCAAGACGACATCATCTGGACGCAAACGTAATCGCATCAGGGATTCTGCTCCATGCGCATCTGCCAATTCGACGTGCTCCCATTGACCCGTACCCAAATTCCACTGCGCATGTAGGCGCCATGTGGTCCCGTTGCTGCCCGGGCGTTGAATCGTACTGCCATCGGTGAGCACCAGCCGGAATCGGTTCTTCGGCGCGGTGCTAATGTCTTGCGATCGAAACCATTGATCCAAGATAAACCCCATCCACGCGGACGCGTGGCGTAAACGCTTAAGCACGGCCACATCCGAGATGTCCGCTAACCCGATCCGCCGGGCCCAAGCCGCCGTGGTCCGTAACGACCAATCGTTCCAGGAGTAGGCGAAGATCAGGCGCAACAGTGCCTCACCCGACTGAATGGCCCGTAAGCGAGTAATGGCTCCGTACGTCCATGCGGCATCCTGCCACCCCTGGGGTAGAAAATGCAT
The DNA here is from genome assembly GCA_021802375.1 of Bacillota bacterium. The sequence continues at coordinate 6,397 of JAKAAL010000101.1, forward strand.
CACGACGGACCATTGGCTATCGAGTTCCGACGTTTTGGTATCGTTCGTCATCTCCGTAGGATGGAACGAGCCTCCATCCTACTTCGCGATCGTGTGGTCGAATTCCTGATACTATCATCCCTTGGTTGTGGATAAGTTTTAAATCGCTGTAAGGCTGACGGGAGATGGGTTTCTGGTCCGATTTTTAGGCATGAGTTTCGACAGAAGGCCCCCCACGGTCGCGATTTTCGTGGCGCCCCGCCCGTCGGACCATCGTCCACCCCAGGAGATGATGGAATATGGAAGAATTTCTTTACGATTCGGCACTACATGCAAAAGTTAGCGCGTATGCCCCCCCCCCCGAATCCAACACCCTTGGATATAGCACGTCATGTCGAGGAAGGGCCGGCAATCTTGACCCCACAACCCGCTCAACTTGCTGTCTTGTGGAGTCGGTCCAGTCTGGCCTTGGTCCCATCACCACCCGCTTGTAAGTAGCCTCTTCTTGGCCGTATGCCTCCTTAGGCCACACCTCAAAGACGGTCAGATGTTGCCGCTTTGGTTGCTTAACAATGCGAATAACCTGTTAACCGACGCCGTATGTGCATTAAGCCTCCCGTTCTTTTTGGCCCTTGTCATGCCTGCACCGTAAGTACAGACCGTCATGTCAACAATTTAAGTGACCACTGGGCTGACTGGCAACAACTTCCCGAGTTTGGAACAAAATTTGCTGATACTTAAAGTTCAGAGAGCACCAGATCGCGGTCTTGCGGGTTATTTCTCCGAACAGTGCTGAACCCCAATTTCCTGCTGAGAAGAAGACTAAGGAATTTCATACAAATCGTTGCAATACCAAAGCGGTTCGAACCATAATCAAGGAAAATGGCATTAGAATGGCATTAGAGAGGAAGACTCTCATTGAACATAACCCTTGAAGACGTTGAAGCATATCTATCCACTGTCGAGGAATTACTTGTTGCCGAAGGTATGCGGGACGCATCCGAAATTCTAAGAATAGCGAACGTGCTACCCCAAGAAACAGGTTACGATAACTGGAATGGCGGCACCACAATTTGGACCATTTACCTCCGCCTTGAGCCCGGCATATATGCTCGCCTCGGTACTAAACATGAAACCATTGAAAAGCAAATCAATGAACGCCTTAAGACTGTGTTAGACCAGTTTACTGAAGACTGGTACTCGGCCAAAATTGTGCCGTACGTCAACCCACAAGCTCGTCGACACAGCCTGAAGCCCCGCGGTGTGTCTACGAACACGCGTCAAAACATCCTAGACGGACTACGCATCGAAGGTGTGCTATGGAGAGCTATTAGCGCTGTGGGAAATGGCGCGTGGTCCAAGGCTTCCGGGCCCGGGTTAAAGATATTTTCCCCCAGGATTTTACGAAGTCATGCGGGGTTGCGGGAGGGCCTGAAGCTTTTGCGTGGGAATTGACCCCACCATATCGTGTGGTTGAGGACATGCGAGTGTGGCGGTATACCATGTCTGTCACTGACAGACATCGGGGATTTTACGGGGGATTATGGGGTCCTCGGCCCCCGGTTTTTTCTGGGTCGCTCGGTGGATGATCCGGGGACCCGTGATCGACTCCAAAATCGCAAAAAACCTTATGAGAACGCCATAAAACGGGAGCGCTCTGGTATAATTAATGGTAGCTAAACCGATACCAAAAGGAGCGTTCCCATATGGCCATCATACCACAACTGCGCCTCTTTGCGTGGCAAGATTTGCAAGCGTTAGGGGATTTGGAGCGATTACAATGTGTGCTTGAGGCGATGCCCGATGAATCCTTGATGCGGGCCCTCGAAACCGACCGCGGACGCGGTCGTAATGAATATCCGGTGCGTGCGATGTGGAATGCGCTATTAGCAGGAGTCGTATTTCAGCATCCCAGTGTGGAAACTCTGCGACGCGAATTAGCCCGTAATGGACAACTGCGCGAGATCTGTGGCTTCACCGGCAAGGCGCCCTCCGCCTGGGCCTTTTCGCGATTCTTGCATCGGCTGATCAATCACGTCGACGCGATGAATGTCATGTTTGATGAATTGGTGGAGACCTTACGGATCCTCTTGCCCCAATTCGGGGAGCGGTTGGCGGTTGACAGTAAGGCCGTGCCGTCGTTTGCGAAACACCGGTCGAAGCAGGAAACCCCGGATGGGCGTCGGGATATCGATGCGGATTATGGGGTGAAAAGCTATCGCGGGGTGCACAAAGATGGTCGGCCCTGGGAGACCGTGAAACACTGGTTTGGGTACAAGATCCATCTGCTCGTGGATGCGGTGTATGAGCTCCCGGTGGCGTGGACGGTGACGAAAGCTTCGACGGCCGATATCACGGAAGCGCCGCAGTTGCTAAAACAACTGCACCAGCGGCATCCGTTGGTCATGGTCGCAGCGCGTCTTCTCACAGCAGATCGGGGGTATGACGCGACGGACTTCCTCACCGTCTGTTGGGACACTTACGGCATCAAACCCGTCATCGACATCCGCAATATGTGGAAAGACGGGGAAAGCACGCACGTCTTACCGGGGCAGACGAATGTGGCGTACAACTATCGCGGACAGGTTTTTTGTCACGATCCCGTGAACGGTGTGGAGCGGGAAATGAGCAATGGGGGATTCGAAAAGGATCGCCAAACATTAAAAAAACGCTGTCCGGCGCAAACCGCAGGCACGACCTGCGCGGGGCAAGCCCAATGTCCCGTGGCATCCGGACTGCGAATTCCGCTCAAGACGGATCGCCGCGTCTTTACGCCCATCGATCGCGCCAGCTATCAGTGGGATCGCGAGTATAAACATCGCACGGCCGTCGAACGGGTCAATAGTCGACTCGATGTGTCGTTGGGATTTGAACTTCATACCATTCGGGGACTACAGAAGATGCAAATGCGGACCGGATTGGCGCTGATCGTCATGCTGGCGATGGCCGTGGGTCGTATTCGCCAGCAGCGTCCCGACCTCATGCGAAGTCTTGTCCGCAGCGCCTAGGCGCTGCAGGCCAGTCGAATAGTCTCCAGCCACCACTCGTCGAGAGTGGTCGTTCGCGTACCCATTAAAGAGTACGGTTCCTGGCAACTCCTTTGATTGGCACAAAAACTCCATGAATTAGCAGTCTGACCGGAGAATCGAGGACCTTTCCGCCTCGTTAGTAGTTATCCACATGGCGTTCGAAGCTTGCATCGCAAAAAGCTCGATTCCTTTGAGCACGACAAAGAGAGCTCGTTCGTAATATAATGGAAAAATCTCCACCTGCCCCGTCATTTGATGGTCGGAAAATATAACGAAAGTTGGTGTCCTATGTATGAAGTGTATGTCGGAGGTTACCGATCCGCCGAGCTTGCTGGAATTCATC
>JAKAAL010000102.1 GCA_021802375.1 Bacillota bacterium
GATCTAAACGTCTAAGCGCGCGTTGCGGAGCGCGGCGGAGAGGACGCCATCGGCCTTCGCAGGCGGTGGCGTCTATCCATGGGCCGGTCCTATAACCTCTCGGTTCCGCCAAGGGAGCCACCCACCGGTCGCCTGGAGCTGCTGCCAATGGGGTCAGGTTAAGAGGACGAGGAGCTAACCAAAGTCGCAGTTTAGTCCGTAATCGGTTTGATGTTTCGGAAATAGTTCTGGATTTTGGATCTCGCTTTTGGCTCTTGTGCACTTTTTGTTATTGCTCATTTGACGCCGTAGCGATACGTCGGGCCATAGTACGCTTTTTTGATTGGTTCCTCGAAAAAGTTAGGGAAACTGGCTCTTACGCACTTTCTGTTATTGATAGTCGACGTAGTAACGATGTATCAACCTAATAGTACGGGTTTGCGATTGTTTCCTCAAGAAAATTAGGGAAACTCGTCAAACCGTCCAGAGCCGATATATATGTTGTGCGTATTTCTCGAATGGCCAGCAGTAAATAACAGGAAATGCCCGTAATGTTCCTGTTTAATCATTGTCTAGTCAATTAGTAATAACATAAAGTGCGTAAGAGCCTTGCTTTTTCTATTCCCGGAGACCCCAGGACTGTTCCCCGTCCGAGAAATCACGTGTGGCTGACAAACTTGCTGTCAGCCAATGCGGACGCCAGTAGACGGACTCGGGCGGCATTTCGTCGCCCTGGTCGCTAAGTGGCGATCTGGCCTTCGTCGCCCCCGGGCAAACGGCCTGGATGGTACACGGGATACCGCCCAGAGCGGAGAACGGATAGCCTCCCTAAGGATGGAATGGTCTTAACGGACGTGATTGATGCCTTAGATCGCGTATTTGACCCTGAAATCCCTCAGATCAGTATTCATCAGTTAGGCATAGTGCAGAGCATCGCACAGCCGACGCCCAAACTATTGCGGTCGTCCTCCGTCCGACTTTTGTCGGTCGTCACGCACTCGAGATGGTTCCGTCGAAAGTAAATGCTGAAATGTGTCAAGTGTTAGATTGACAACGCCTGATGCGGTCTATGTCATCTACCGATTCGAAGCTCCGTTCAAACACTCTAAGATCTCGGCCGACGGACCGGAAAATCGTAGACGTTCAGACATTAGCTCTCCACTCGATTCTCTATTGCCAGGGACGTCTGACCTCAATGCCAAAAGGGCTGAGGTTACCCTCCTCAGCCCTTTTGGCCTACGCGCTGCCGCCAACAGTATTTTTGCCGATCCAACCGCACGCCTTTTGCGGGCATCACACGGGTCCGCTAATCCCCGAATCGTCGCCTCCCTCGCCTTACTGGCCGATGCCCGGGGCCTATTGCCTCGATCGTCGATCACGCCCATAATGAGAGTAGGTTACCGTGGGCTATTTCGGCTCCGGAAGAGGAGATTTGACGTGTGCGCACGCTGTTGCGAGACTGGCGAGATCGGTTACTAGCCACTTTATTAGCCATGATTGGCGTCATTTTAACGGTGTGGGTTTATTCGAAAATCATCGGCATTCGTGCGCATGAGCATCAAAATCACATCATCTACTTGGGTGCCATTTTGGTGTTCTTCACGGGTGTTTTCTCGTTTGTGATTTTTGGCTGGCTTCAGTATCAACAAAACCAGTTAGAAGCTGCCAATGTCCAGTTGGAACGCCAGCGCGATGTCCTCCAGGGCCTCTGGGATGCTACTGGGGTGGCGGCTACCCTGCCCGATATGGAAGGTGTCTTGCAGCGGATTGTGGATGTTGCCCGACCCCTCTTTGGAGCCCAGTATGCAGCCCTGGCGGTGCTATCCGACGAAGATCCTACGCAAATCAGAGAATTTATTACCTCGGGGCTGGCGGAAGCTGAGCGCCAGCGCATTGGCAAATTGCCGACTGGTCGAGGGTTGCTTGGTGAAGTGATCCGCACCAAGACGGTATTGCGTCTAGATAATCTGGCCGAACATCCCGCGTCGTCAGGATTTCCGGCTCATCACCCGGCAATGTCGTCATTTTTAGGATTGCCTCTCCTCTACCAAGGCACCGTTGTCGGCCATCTCTATTTGACCAATAAACCCGGCGGATTCACTGACCAAGACGAAACCACGGCGCATTTGTTCGCGCGCCAGGCGGCGGTGGTCATTTCTAACGCTCGGCTCTATCAAGATCGAGAGGCTTGGGCCACGGTCCAAGAACGCGAACGCATCGGCCGAGAGTTGCACGATGGCGTCTTGCAAACTCTCTACGGCGTCACCCTATCCTTAGAGCTGATGCTGGATACTGACCATAATCTCGATCGAGCCCTGCATCAGGAATTAAATCGAATCACTGAAACGCTCAGCCTGACCATGACGGATATACGCATGTATATCCAAAGCCTAGGCACCTCTCCGGTTGACTTATTAGTGGCGTTGCGCGACATGCTGCAACGCTCGGGCGGCATCACCGACGTCAACCTAGATTTTCACGATACCGAGTACCTGACGTTAGATCCCGAGATCGTGCATGACCTGGTCATGTCTGTCCAAGAAGCAGTGTCGAACGCTCGCCGTCATGGGCACGCCACGCAAATCAGCATAGGCTGGGAGAGTACCGAATGGGAGTATCACCTGTGGATTGAGGACAACGGCCAAGGATTTGAACCCAAAGCGGCGAACGCTGGTCCACACTTCGGCTTAGCCAATATGACCCGACGAATCGAACGGCTAGAAGGGGTCATGGACATCACGAGTGCCATCGGCGAGGGAACCACCATTCAATTTCGATGGCCGACTTCCAATCAGAATCCACATCCTTAAAGGCGGCAGAAAGATCGCAGCCGTCGACAATTCTAGACGTTTCAACAGTCACATAAAGGAGTGAAGCGCCATCAATTCTTCCGAAGAACTTGCCATCATACGGGTCGCCATCGTCGATGACCATGAAGTCGTCAGAATGGGACTCAAAAACCTCATCGACCATCAACCCGACCTCGAGGTCGTTGCCGATTACGCCACGGCCGAGTCAGCCATTGCCCATATTCCCCGTCAAGCCGACGTAGCGGTGTTAGACGTACGTCTGCCTGACGGCAACGGGTTTGATGTCTGTCGTCAAATCAAGGCCGAGGATCCTCAGATCCAGGTCATCATGTTGACCTCTTTCGGGCAAGACGAGATGGTCCTGGATGCGATCAATGCCGGGGCCTCAGGGTACTTGCTTAAAGAGTCTCGTGGCCATACCGTCATTGAAGGCATACGCACCGTGGCCCAAGGGGGCTCTCTCTTCAGTCCCAAGGTGACAGCCACACTCTTTCAGAGAATTCGCTCGGCCCAAGGTCCGGCGGATCCGATTGACGAACTTACCCCTAACGAAGCCAAGATCTTGGCGCAGATCGCCGAAGGAAAAACTAATCGCGAAATTGGCGATTCCTTATTTCTTAGTGAAAAGACGGTCAAACATTATGTCAGCAACATCTTAAGCAAACTAGGCTATCAAAGAAGAGCCGAGGCCGCCGCCCACTATGCTCGGCACCGTTCTGAGCACCCTGACCCCGAATCTTAACGGCGTCGAAGCAACAGCATGATGGCGCCGATGACGGTTGCCCAAATAATAGCTTGCCAAAAGGACAGGGTGAGCCATTGGTGAATGTTGACCATTGTTCACGCCTCCCCGATGCCGCCGGGTCTCTGGGCTCTTCTCATCCACTGCTGCTCTTGGTGGCAACCACCGGCTTTCAGCTTTCATCCTAAAGGGGTAGACGGATGGAACTCGAGTTTTTCCCCCTTAGGGGTCGGTATCGCGATATCTCAACAACGCTATCACCAATCCTGGTTCACCCTTCATGTTTTCCCGGATGGCGTCGCCTAATCCGTGACCAAACAGCCCACCTGTCTCGCCTTTTAGCCGGACGAGGTCACCGCCCTATCGGGTCACACGTGACTTTCTCACGTTTCAACCAAGAAAAAAAGGTCCAAACGGCCCTCGCACAATGGGCCTTCCGATCCTTCTTGACGACGTGGTGCTAGGATAGGCTAAGGTTATGAATTGATTAGGAGGCTCACTGGATGATCCAAGTAGATCCCGCTTTGACCGATGACGAGTTTTTGCGGTTGTTTGAAAAAGGCGTCGGGGCTCAATGGGGTTCGGACCAGATTGACTGGGGCTTGGTGGAAAACATCTCCCCCGCTCAAAAAAGTGCCCTGGGTCATGTGATCACACCGGTATTTTTGGGGGAACAAACCGCAATGCTTGGCGTCAGCGCGGTGTTGCCGATGGTATTGACTGGCGGTTATCCCGAAGCGGCGTTGTATCTCGCAAGCATGGGCCTCGACGAAGCTCGACACTTTCGCAATTTAAGCCATTTGTATCGAGCGCTGGGGGTCGAGCCATTGGCCAGTCGGCGCTTGCCCGAAATGTGGCGTTACCATGCTCGACTGATGCAAAAACATGACCCGATCCAATGGGTATTCGGCATCCTGATTAGTGATTTATTCGCCAAGAACTTTTACGGCGGATTTGCCGAACGCTTTCCCGATACCGTGGTTGGACGTTTGTCTCGTCGAACCTTGCAAGACGAAGCGCGCCATCAAGCCTTTTCCGACCGCTATCTCAATCGGATGTTGCCGACCATGGACCCCGCTGGCAAGGCGGAACTCTTGGTGCTTCGAGACGATTTGTTTCGGATTATGGAAAAGCTCGGCTCTCGCCTGCGAGGTCCGATGGAGACATTGGAATGGTCCCCGGAGGCATTTATCGAAGAATTGTGGAACGATACCGAGAAATGGGTGAAACGGTTGGGTCTAGTCGAATCGCCGCAAACGTCGTCCATCTCTTGAGGTTAAAATTCCAGCGGATGAGGTCGTATCCCAAGTTTCAGACCTCGAATCGATCCGCGAAAAGTCCGAGCCGCACCGTGCCGACCCTCACCGGGGGCTCCTCCTGCATTGATCCAGGAGCGAGCGGCCGGTGAGGCTTTGTGACGAATTCATGCCTCCCTAGAGCGCAAGGGGAGCCATCGAACTCGTATCGGCTCACTAAGACCCCTTCTAAATTTTTGGACAATGGAGGCAGATCCTTGGAGAGGAGTCTCCATCAAGGTCTGTGGTCCGTATCAAGATGGTAAACGATCGCCTCGCCATCTTGATGTTGAGCGGACACTAAACCGAGCCCCAGGCGCTGACTTCCGGCCAGAGGGCCTTGGTTCATAGAGACTTTCGGCCCTATGCCCATCTTCCTTCATGCGCTGACAATATAGAAGCCGTCTTGATGAAGAAGCCGTCTTGAAGACGACTTTTGGACCCACGAGAGTTTCTTGAGAGTTTTTATTGAAGGAAGGATACGATGAATCCCATGCAGATTCAGGCAATTGTGTTGCCCGACTATGGGGAAGAGATACAGTTGCAAACGGTCACGCTGGATCCTCCGAGAGATCACGAGGTGCGAGTGCGAATTAAGGCATCGGGTATATGCCATACGGATTGGCATGTCGTCACGGGTCATCTGCCCTTGCCGGTTCCTATGGTCTTAGGTCATGAAGGCGCGGGGGTAGTGGAAGCCCTGGGCGAAGGCGTCACCCGAGTCAAGGTGGGTGACCGCGTGGTCATCGGCTGGGTCGCCGCTTGTGGTCAATGTTTTTGGTGTAGGGAAGGCCAACCCGAACTGTGTGAAGCAGCCAACCAAGGGGCAGTGGATGGGGTTATGGCGGACCAGAGCACACGCCTTCACGATGGCGCCTTGACCCTCCATCCGTTCTCCAACACCGGCACCTTGGCAGAAGCAGTGGTGGTCTTGGACACCGCCCTCACAGCGATTCCAGCGAACATGCCGTGGGAAGAAGCCGCTCTTTTGGGCTGTGCTGTACAAACTGGAACCGGAGCAGCCTTTCATGCTCCGATCAGCCCTGGATGTAGCGTGGCTGTGATTGGCTGTGGCGGCGTGGGCCTCAACATCATCCAAGGTGCTCGTATTCGCGGGGCAGCACGCATTTTCGCGATCGATCCGTCCGGAGCCAATCGAGATTTGGCTCAAGTGCTGGGTGCCACCGACACCATCGACCCTCAGGCCGACGATCCGCTGTTAAGCGTCTTAGATTTCACCGGGGACCGTGGGGTCGATGTCGCTTTTGAGGCCGTAGGCAGCCCGGATACGATGGCCCAAGCGTATGCCATGATTCGCCGCGGGGGGACCGCGGTGGTGGTTGGGGTACCGTCTCCTAATTCAGAAGTTACCTTGAATGCCTTCGCCTTTCCGTCTCAAGAAAAGACTCTGACGGGCTCTTGGTATGGAGGCGCGTCGCTTCCGCGGGATATTCCTCGGCTGGTGCACCTGTGGGAATCGGGGCAGTTGCGCCTCGCCCCACTCATCCGCCGTCGCTATACTTTAGCGCAAGTAAGCACGGCCTTGATGGACATGGTCAGCGGCCAGGGGGGCCGCGGCGTGGTTCTTATCCATGGTGCCGACGATGCCAGTCCCTCCCTAACTGATGAACGTAACGAAAGTGAGGAAACGAACCATGGCGGTATTTAATGATTCTGCTGACCTAGAGACCATTATCGGAGGTTTCTTTGAACGTCTTCGTTATGTCGAAGAGGCGCACCTCATTCACCAGATTGGAGGTAGCGTGGAATTCATTTTTCATCGTCCCGAAAGCCGCATCCGCTGGGTGATTCAAGATCCCGGCGTCATGCCGCCATTTCAAGTCAAAATCGGGGAACTAGACGTGCCCCCCCTGCTAACGTTTGAGCAAAACGGCGATACCGCACACCGATTTTGGCTGGGTACCCTCGACTTGCAACAAGCCTTGGCCCGCCAACTGGTTCGAGCTCGTGGACCTCTTTCCCGCGCGATGAAACTCATCCCTCACCTTGACACCATCTATCCCGTCTACACCGAGCATCTTCAAGCTATCGGGCGGCAAGACTTGCTGGCGGCATTGTCGTGAGCACGGCAGAGGAAACTCTCCACGCCTGGATCGATCGCAATGGTTGGTCACCCAACGAGACCGATCCGAGTGATATCAATCCCTCGACCGGAAGGGTGCTGGCGTCGGTCCCCAATCCTACCCCAGACGATGTGGATCGGGTCTGTGCGGAAGCCAAACTCGCTCATCAAGAGGGGCGTTGGCGAAGCCTTCCGGTCTTAGAACGCTCCCGCGTGCTGACCGAAGTCGCATCCTTGATTCGCCAACACGATCAAGAATTAGCCCGGCTGATAGCCGAAGAGATGGGCATGCCTGAATCCCAAGCCCGTTTTGTCGAAGTGCCTTTTGCCGCTGACACGTTTTCTTATTATGCCGGATGGGCGGCCCACATCCAGGGATCCACTGCGCCGACCAATATCCCTGGTGCGCCCCCAGAATATCTCGCCTACACCCTGCGTCAACCGATTGGGCCCGCCGCAGTGATTACTCCCTGGAACTTTCCACTACTGTTGCCTTCGTGGCATATTGCCGCCGCCCTCGCGGCTGGCTGTCCGGTTGTGTTAAAGCCCGCTCCAGAATCTCCCTTAACAGCGATGCGCTTGGTTGAACTGTTAGAACAAGCCGACCTTCCCGAAGGCGTGGTCCAAGTGCTTCCCGGCGATGATCAGGTCGGAGAGCACTTGGTGCGCCATCCAGATATCCCCAAAATTTCCTTTACCGGAGAAACTGACACCGGCCGCAAGGTACTAGCGGCCGCTGCGGCCGGGATTAAACGAGTCAGTGCTGAACTCGGCGGCAAGTCTGCACTGGTCATCTTTAGTGACTATGATCTCGACCAAGCCGTATCCCAGGCGCTTTTTGGCGCGTTTTTCAATTCCGGTCAAGTCTGCCAGGCTCTCAGTCGCATCCTGGTCGAAGATAGCATCTATCCGGCATTCGTCGAGCGCTTGGTGGACCGAATGGCCTCCTTGCGCCTGGGTGATGCCACCGACCCTTCCACCGACTTAGGCCCATTAGTCAGCAGAACTCGCCAGACCGTCGTGCAGAACATGGTCTCGGATGCGGTAGGCGCCGGCGCTACCCTCGCCTTGGGGGGGCAGTCAGTCGCTGGCCCAGGCTTTTTCTTTCAACCTACGGTGCTTACCAACGTTACCCCGACTATGGAGATCGCCCGTCGGGAGATTTTCGGTCCGGTGGCCACCGTAGAGAGGTTTCATGGCGAAGACGAAGCCATCCGCCTGGCCAATGCGACTTTGTATGGCCTGGCCGCTGGCATTCTTACCCACGACGTTCGCCGTGCGTTGCGTTTTGCCCGCGAGGTCGAAGCGGGCACAGTGTGGGTCAACACCGTTCAGGTTCTCTCGCCCACCCTGCCGTTTGGCGGCTTCAAACAGAGCGGCGTAGGCCGAGCACTCGGAGAAGCTGGGTTAGCTGAGTACCTTGAAACCAAAACCGTCCTGGTCGATCTCAACGAAGATCCGATGCTCTATTTTTGATGCCAAGCCCAATATGAAAATGGCATCAGGTCGCTCGATCACCGGGGTTTTTCGGTTGCCTCGATTCTGTCATTTTTAGGAGATGTGCCCATGATTCAGGCTGTCCTGTTTGATTTGGACGAAACGCTATTAGATTTGAACGGAGATCTTTTTTTGGAAGCGTACATTGATGCGCTCGCCGAATTTATGCCCCCCCTAATGGCGCCCGATCAGTTTCGGCAGGCGTTATGGTCGGCTGCAGCCTCCCTCGGCCCAGCCCATCCAGAGATGACCAATGCCGAGATGATCTGGACTAGCATCGGGGCTCAGACGGGCCACCCCCCCGACCAAGTCGCTACCAGAGTTCGCGCGTTTACCCAAACCGACCTCTCCTTGATTCTTCCCGAAGGAGGCCCTGTCGCAGGGGCGCGATCCGCCGTGGAATCTGCTCAGGCGGCTCAGCTCAAAGTCGTCGTAGCCACCAATCCCATTTACCCGCCTGAGGTCATTCATGAACGACTGAGACGCGCGCAATTGGACGACATTGAGTGGGATGCTATCGCCACTTGGGACTTTCACAGTACCAAGCCCTATCCCGCGTATTATGTGGAGTGGACCAGGCGCTTGCAGCTGGCTGCCGACGAATGCTTGATGGTCGGGGACGACTATTTCAATGACATTCCCGCGAGAGACATCGGTATGCAGACCTTTTATGTCGGTGCTCCTTTAACGGGAATCGACGTCGGACCTTCCGGAAGTCTCATCGATTTAGCCACACGCATTCGCGCCGATCACACCTCCGGGCAGAAGACGTAATCGGTCTGGCGCGGGCTGAAAATCCGCCCAAGTCCCCGAGGCTCTGTGCCATTTCTCTTTTCTAAGCAGAAATCAGCATATTTAGTAGTTCCTAGGGTTTAGGTCCGGAGCGGGGCTTGGGCTTAGCGTGCATCCGTGGGTATCCCGAGAGATCCGAATTTTCATCTAGAACTTTTGCCCCGAGCGACCTCTCTGTGGCCGAGCTAAGGCCCTTAACCAAGAGTGGTCCGTACTCGGCTGGGTTGGTTGGGGTAAATAACTGCTAAAACAAATCACATGATATCTATGTACATCGCATCATAAGGTGTATCATTTACCTGATTGCGTGGCGGGGATGTTCCCCGCCGGAGTAAGCCAGCTACCGGACTGCGTGACCGGCTAAGGGGAAACGCCGCTGGGAAATCCGCCGTGCATCGCACGGAGTACCCGCGTCGGTGCCCACTTTACCCGCAAGGGGACGGGACAGGCAAGAAGGTGGCGGTTGGGGGCCGAATCCCCCCTGTCGCCGGAAGGAAGCTAAGTACCCT
>JAKAAL010000103.1 GCA_021802375.1 Bacillota bacterium
GAACGTCAGGACCCGCTTAAAGGGATATCCCCCACGGGGATGGAACAAGGAGCAGGATCAGGGAAGAAGCCATCCTGCTCCTTGTTCCATCCCGATCACGCCCTGGGTAAGTTCAGCGCGCATGCCTTGACGAACTTTTGCTACAATGAGGCATGGATACTTATGAGATGGCAAGGATCCCCGTGCTCATCATTAGTGGGCCGGTCGGCATTGGCAAGTCGAGCACTGCCCAAGCCATATCGGACATCCTTGAATGGGATTACGCGTGGCCGCATGCGGTGGCCGACTTGGATTATATCCGCAGCGCCTTCCCTCGGCCCGCCGATGATCCTTTCAACATGACCATGGCTTTCAAAAATTTGGCCGCAATTTGGCTTAACTACCGGGAGGCCGGGGCCCGCTGCCTCATCATTCCCAGTGTCATGGAACACTCAACGGACCTCGATCGGGTTCGAGACGCCGTTCCCGGAGCCGATGTCTTCATGGTTCGCCTCACCGCCTCTCTCGCAGTCAATCATGATCGCATTCGCCGCCGCGAAACAAGTGACGAATCGCTCGAATGGCACTTGCGTCGGTCGACCCAATTGGCCGAAGAACTGGCCGCATCGAAATTAGAAAATCTCGTGGTCGAGACCGCCCAGAAGACCGTGGCCACCGTGGCCAGAGAAATCCTGGGCTATTGGGGAATCGTCGAGTCAGAGGGGGCCGAGCTTGGCAGATGATGGTGCTGCCAAAACCCTTTCCACCCTTTCGATCGCCGAGGATTGGCTGGATGAATAGCCACTTTGGTTGCATGGGGCGGCTCTTGATCACCACCACATAGGAGCAAGAGCCTCGGGGTATCCGCTTCTCCCGTCGCCAGTACACGCCGTGCAGGCCCGCGGCCGCCCTCTCACCGCCCCTTCCATATCGCCTGGATCAAATTTACATCCACCCTAGCCGCGAAACCGACGGGTGAACTCCCCTCGTTTTCTGACTGGGTGCTTTGTAGATCCGCCCAAATAGCTCTTCACAAGCGACCGAGAGATTTCGAGCTAGGACCTCCCAAGACCGAAACCGCAAGCGCTCGCCGTCACCACGGGCTGAACCAGAGGTCGCGCCATCCGAACGCTGGCTAATTCGGTGACAATCCCCTGGACCTCCCCCTTTCCGCAGCGCTTGCGGTTAAAACGACCTTGGGGTCAAAAGTTTTTCGGTCAGGAAAGGCATGGACGTTCGACAGAATCGAAAATGTCCAACGCCCCTTTTCGCATCACCCACCAACGCCGAACTGGCCCAAACTCCCTCGGGGGACAGGATTCGAGGTCAAGGGCCCTTTTGCTAAAGGAATGCCAACCCGCTGAGTCAAGATCCCAGTTGATACCGCCCGTGAGCACAACATTCCACGAGGGGGCAGGGTCGCATAAAAGAGAGCGAGCGTCCCCCGAAAAGGGATACTCGCTCTCTTCCGATGCTGGCCTCGACAAGTTCAGGTCGACGCCCGGGCTCTAAAATCCCGGCCGTCGACTAGTAATTCATCGTGACCGTCTGGGTGAGACTAGACCCGGAAGTTCCGATACCGGGCACCGTCAACGTCACCGTGGCCGAACCCGACCCAGATGAAGGCGCGGTGTAGGTAAAGCTGGCGGTGCCATTCGATCCAGTCGTCGCCGACGGGGTGACCGTGCCTTCGGAGTTTGGCACCGATGCCGTTACGGCTTGACCATCTATGGGGTTCCCGGCACTGTCCGACACGGTCACATTAATCGTCTGACTCGCCCCAGGACTCACCGTGTAGCTCGAGGGTCCCACCACGCTCAACTTATTGGCGTCTAAGCTCACCGTCGGGACCTCATTCCCTGCGGTGGCATTGACGTAATAGACGGTGACGGAGGTCTGACCGGAAGGAATTGTCACCGAGTTTACCGTGGCTCCCGTCGCGCTCAGGCGGAACGCCCCTTGGTTATTGGCTGACAGTGCTACCACTTCGCTCCCGACCGCAGGCACTGGGTTTCCCGCCAGGTCGGTGGATTCAACGCTCAGAGCCACCGGCGTATTCGCACTAACCGTCAGCGGATTACTGCTGGTAATCATCGTGCCGTTTTTAAACAGGCCGACTCCGCTGGCAGCGCCTGCCTGAACGAAGATCGACGCTTGGCCGGTGACGGGCTGGCTCACCCCGGGAATAGAGGCCGACAATGTCGCCGAGCCCTCGGACCAAGCTTCTAAGGAGACCGTCGCAGTGCCCTCAGCGCTTAAGGTCAGGGGCATGGTCACAGTGTTGGCGCTTCCCTGGACCCAAGATGAGGCATCGCTGGCGCCTTTGGGCTCCATGCCACTTAACCCGGCAGGAATCTTCAACTGAACGGTCTGGCTACCGGTCAGAGGAGCCCCGTATTGATTCTTGATCGTGATGGTCGCGTTCACGGTGTTACCGGCCAGCGCATATCCAGTGGACTGATAGTCGGACCCCGCACTCGCATCCTCAAGGCCTAGCGAAAGGCTTTGAGCCACGGCAGATGAGATCTCCATGGCCGCCGAAGGCGCACTTTGGAATGCCGAAGTGACCCCAGACTGCGCGGGAACCGTGGCATCCAGCACCCATTTGGCCCCTTGGAATCCTTCTGCGGCCAAGGTTATCGTGGCTTGCCCGCTGCTGTTCGTGGTCACAGTAACCGGCGTGCTCGAAGTCGTCGTGCTGCCGTTCACGGTAGCCTGCCCGTACTGCAAGTTGTCTGTAGACGAACCCACAGCGTACACCTCGACCTTCACCCCCGATTGATTCACTGGGTTGCCGTACGCATCTTGCAACTGCAGAGTATATTCGGACTTCGGATGGGTAATGGGCACGGTGATGGTACTGCTGGGATTGGTAAAGGCCGCTGCAGCCAGTGCACCCGCGGTTTCGGTGAAGGTGAGCGACTTCGAAGGGAACGAATATTGGGCCCCAGAGACCGGTGTGACCGTTACCGTATAGGTCCCGGCATTGGCTCCATGGCCACTGTCCGCCAATTTCACTGAAGCTGCACCCCGGTTGTTGAGGGACACTTGGGTCGCGCTGCTGTCCGCCTGCCCGTTGACCAAGATGTTGCTCGCTGGGGTAGTTGCTCCTTGTTTCGTGACCACAATCGAGACCGGTGAGGTGTAGCGGACGGGAACACCTTGGCTGTCTTCGGCTTGCAGGTTCAGGGTCACGCCGGAACTACCTTCGGCGAACGTATTCGCCGACAACGACGCCGACATTTGTGAAGGCACGCCCGCTATCACCGACTGCACCGTCGCGGTCGCTGGGCTGAGACCCGCACTCGTCGCCGTAATTGTCACCGCGCCAGTTTTGCCTTGTTCGCTCGCCAACTCAAACGTGGCCGAGGTATTCGTGGTGCCGGCCGGTGCCGCACCACCGTCGTACGCTAAGGTCGTTTGATTGTTGCTGCCACCGACCAATTGCGCCGGCCCGGATACGCTGACACTAACACTTTCGGTGCCGCTCAACATCGGATACCCCGCTTGATCTTCCACGACCACCTGAATGGGAGACGACTGGGTGCCCTCCGTATTGGCGTCCAGATAGGTCGGAACGTTGACAAACTTCAAGCTGGTAGCTTTCTGTGGTGCACTCGTAATCGTCGCGGTACCGTAGCTGGGCGTGCTGGCAATCGTTTCGTGGTTACTGCTGACGAGCGCACTGGAGCTAAGCGCGATGGAAAGGCCAGGCACGGACACTTGACCTACATCGACCGTGCCAGTGCCATTTTGCACTGCCACCGTCACTTGCCCGTTGGATGGCGTCAAAGCGGTGCCGTTTTGACTGTAGGTCACCCCCGACATCGCGCTAATATTCACGCTGCCATTGAAATTGCCGACGAGATTACCGTTTTGGTCAACCACATTGACGGTAACAGCGTCGGTGGCTTCGCCATCGGCAATCAGGCTCGACGCGGCGGGCTTCAACGTCACCCCGGCGGCTTGCCCGTAGACCACCACATGCGCTGTCGCCGTTTCTCCATCGACTGACGCTTGCACGGTATACGTCCCTGCCGCAGTGCCGACAAAGGTGGCGGTGTCGGTGGTCCCGGAAACCAGACCCGTCGAACGGTTACTACTGACCACGGACCAGGTTACTGGAGCACTGGCAGGCACTCCGCTTAAAGTCAAGGTATCGGAGGCCCCTGTGGACACGTCAGACTGCCCTACCGTAATCGTCGCGGGCACGGCCGGCTTGGGCACGGTGAGGGTCAAACCTTGAGTACGGGCCAAGCCATATTGCCCGCGTTGGTACTGAGCCGGACCCAAGGCCTCGACGAGCACCTGGTAGGTGCCTGGCTTCAAATTGGTGGCGGTGTACGTATTTTTGGTCGAGAAAGCTTGGACCACTGACCCATTGATTTCGAATTGGAAGTAAGGGGCACTGGTTGTGGCGTGGAGCACCTGCGCCGTAATCGTAGCTTGCCCGTTCGTGGCCACGCCGTTGGCGGGCCCCGTCACCGTCAGTTGCGGCCGCACCGGGGGAGTTGGCACGGTGAGCGTCAACGTTTCTTGTCTGGCGGCACCGTACTCGTGGTTACGGTACTGGGCTGGTCCCAAGGATTCGACCAACACCTGGTAGGTGCCTGGCTTCAAATTGGTGGCGGTATAGGTATTCTTGGGGGAATACGCCTGCACCGTCTTACCGTTGATCACGAATTGATAGTAGGGAGTCGCGAGGGCGTCAACGACTTGAGCGGACACGGTCGCTGTGCCGTTTTTGGCCACTCCGTGGGCGGGTCCCTTTACCGTCAGATGAGGACTGCCCACGGTGAAATGGAGTTGAGCCGATCGAAAGGCGTACCACTGCCCTCGTTGCTCCTGACCCATTCCCAAGGACCGCACGGTGATCGTGTATTGCCCTGCAGTCAAGTGATCGAGTTCCAAGTGCCCATCTGTAGAGTATCGCTGAATGATGCGGTTGCCCTCACGGAACTGGAACAGTGGCGTACCGGTAGCCCCGACAACCTGCGCCGAGATGGCAGCATCCGCGCCGACCGCCAGCGTCCCGGTTGGGCCAGAGATGACAAGATGCGGAGGATCCGCAGCAAAAGTTTGGCTTAAGGGCAGAGCGCTCATCGCAAGCAAGCTGGCGCTTGCTGAAATAGCACCGAACAGTGCCAATTTAGAATGCTTCATAGACAAATCAACCACTCCTTAAGCGCCTTATCGTCAAAAGGCGATTTGACTATATCCAGGCTATCGTCATGAACAAACTGCAGAGAACCACCTGGAATAACCTGAGGCGACAGTCGAAACGACCGGTCGCTTATAGTGTTCGTAGAGGGTTCGGGAAATTTGGGGGTCATTTGCTGATTTTGTAATCGCAAATCATTCTTCCAGTAATCACCTAATCGTTTGAAAGTTGGGTCGCCTCTCCGAAAAATCACATCGCTACATTCGATCGACGCGGCACTCATGGTGAGGAGTTGGGCGCGGACCGCGCCCTGGAGCGTAATTTCGCCAAAAAGCTCCAAGCGGGCGACCAGGTCCGGCAAAAACGGATGCCGGCGTTTGCCTGTAGGAAAGTTCAAAATGGCCCAGCATTGAATGAGGGCGGCTTTGGCGTCCGCTCCATACGTCGGTTTGCGTCCACGACCGGGAGGTGGTTTGGCGGGGCGCGAGGCCGTGGCACTCCGCATCGCTCGGGCGGCATAGGTGCGGTTACAGTGGCATAACCCTTGCACTTGATCCAGAATCTGAGACCGTTCGTGCTTCGTGGCTTTCCGGTATTGGGAAGCCAACTCAAGCACCACAGCTTGACGTTCGGGTAAAGACAGCGGCATCGAGGAATCCTCCTTCATGGGATGCCGGGAATTTCGCGTTGCCATCATAGCCCTCCTTATTTGAGTACATTTCTTTATGAGGGAACCAAGGTCTTTAGAGTACTTTTTTTATGAGTCAATCCGGCGCCTTGACTTCCTTTCCGCCGAGTATTAAAATTTCAACAAACGAACGGTCGGACTGAAGGAGGTGGCGTATGGAACAGGATTCCCGGACGCGGATTTTAACGGTTGCATTGGAACTGTTTGACCGACTTGGCTACGTAGGCACCAGTATGGATGCGATTCGGAAAGCAGCGGGTTTCCGTACCAAATCGAGCCTTTACGCCCACTTTCCCAGCAAGGAAAGTTTGACCGCTACGTTGCTGGAAAAAATCCTGGCTGAAGAAGCCCAAGTACTTACTCCGTACTTGAAGCCCGAATCCAACGCGAGTCTGAATGATGTCCTTGACTTGGCGGAACAGCTAACGCTTTGGGGCTTGATGCATCAAACCGCCTACCGGTTCTGTTTCCTGCAATGGCATGGAGATGTTCCCCGTCTTCCGGCCCAAGACCACTATTTAGGGGTTGTGCCCCGTTGGGCCACCCACGTTCTTAGCCGGATTCAACACGAAGGTGGCCCCGTGCGCCCGATGGAACCGGAATTCCTAGTCGCGGCCTGTAACGGCCTTATTAACCAGGTTATCATCAGCGCTCACGACATGGAGCCTGACCGTCTGACGCGTTTGGCCCACCAAACCCGCGAATTGTGTCAGGTCATCGTGACCGTCTAATTTTTTCCCAAATAACGACCGTCCGTTCGGTCGTCTGAAAGGAAGTCGATCCATGAAATACATCATACTAGGCGCTACGGGGCGACTCGGTCAGCACCTAGTGCGAGCTTGCATCGCAGCTGGGGATGAGGTGGTGGCAGTAACGCGGGGCGGCAAGTCACCTGAGGCGCATGCAGTATCGCGTTGGGCGACATTGCGTCCAGACGACGTCACAGGCCATCATCGCTTATTTGCTGAGGCCGACTGCGTTGTGGACGCACGCAATCAACGTTATGACGATTGGAGTCGTTACCCTGCGATGATTGCGGGAACCTTGGCCGCGCTCGAGGATACCGAGACACACTACGTGTACGTCGATAATCTTTACTTGTACGGACGCCCAACCACGACGGTCCCCGTGGACGAAACGACGGCACGGCAACCTGTGAGTGTCAAAGGGCACATCCGCTACCAAGTAGAACAGCAGCTACTGGCCACCATGCTGAAACACCGCATCACCATTGCCCGCTTCCCGGACTTTTACGGAATTTCCACCGACTCGTTGCCCAGAAGCGTGCGGTGGTTTGGACCTCCCAGCCTGGCCCATCAATTTATCCATATTCCCGACGCTGCTCACGCGGTACGGTTGCTGGCCCAAGACGAGCAGTCGGCCGGCAAAGTCTGGCATGTCACGGGTGCCGAACCTATTACCGGATACCAGTTGCGAGACATGATCCGAGAAGTCACAGGGCACGCCGTCCGCCTCACGGTGATGAGCCCCGGCCTGGTTCGGCTGATGGGCCTCGGATTTGCTCCCGCCCGCGGACTGGTCGAAACACAATATCTTTGGCGCCAACCGATGTTGTTAGACCAAACCCAGTTTGCTACCCGATTCGGCACTCACTTCATCCATACCCATCGGGAGGCCCTACAGGCGATCGTGAACGAAAGGCTCGGAGGCGGGATCTGATACCAATGAGGGGCATCGGCACCTAACACAATCGCTTTCGTCGAGAGGTGCGTTGTAGAGACAATTGGCCGCTGAGCAGCGCGCTGCCCAGCGGCCTGATGGAATTCCCGGGTCTTGACTTCCATCCCAGCCTCGGCGGAAAGACAACGAGAGCCATGCGGCGCTCCACGGTGGCCACGGGTCTTTCCGATTTCCCGGTTTCACTCTGGCAAACGACCGAAAGCTTGGTTGGGTGCTCCAACGCCCAAAATCCATGGCATCGGATCCAACGGATCTCTCGTGATCGCTCGTAACCGATCACGTAAGTCCTTAATCACTGCGATCGATTCTTCATCCAGAGAGTGTTGACGATTATCAGAGATAGAGAAACGGTTGCCGGCCGGAGTTCACCGGAGTTCACCGGAGTTCATGAGAACGTATAGAGTGTTCCATATGCCTGGATGACCATAAAGGGACAGTGCAAACTGCCAAATACGATTCCATCCCCAACGCCAAGGCCCGCCCCCGGCCATCACAGAAAGGGTGTAAGCGCCGGTGTCTTGACGATCCCCCTAAACCATCACCGGAAATCGACGAGATCTTCCGTCAATGGACACGGAACTCGCCGTCGATGCATCCCTGCCCGCCAGCGGACATCATTCGCCGCGAGCACGTTCACCTTCCGGCGGCGAAGGTTTTGCGAGGCCAGGGTCCCGCCCCGAGCTTTTACCCAGCCGAGCTGCGTGTCCCGGATAGCCGCAATGCGGGCGGTCAAGAGGGTGGACGCTATAGGCTGGAAGCTCGATCCTAAGGCTAAGCGGATGAGAAAGGTCTTCAACCGATTCGACAAGCGAGTTGAGGGAGGGCAAAGCCACCCCTCAGCTCCACGAAGGTGTCGACGGGGCAATCGGTCTGGCCACCGAGGCATGGCGTGCGGATGAGGGTGTGATACGCGGTCTTCTCATCCACGGGGAAATCTTGTAGCGTGGGGTCGGTCTACCGCTTGGCTGAATGCCGACTTACGAGGTGGCAGCAGGGACACGTGGCCTGGGGCGAATGGGACCGCCATCGAAAACGCCATCGCTCTTAACCGCGCTCAATCTCTGCCTGTCCCCAATGACTCGGCATCGACAACCCAAACAGAAACTGGCCTAATCCCTCCATGGTCCGGACTATTTTAAGATAGGTTCAAGCCTTTTCATGCATGCGAGGACGTCCCGGAAGCTTTATACTGAATACGGTGATAGAAAAATGATAAAGACGTGGATTGTCGTGCTCTTCCTGGCGGTGATGATAGCCGTAGTGGTGACTGTCGACTTGCTTTTCTTTCGCGGTCATATCTGGGAACGGCTAATCGCGAACATCGGGATTGTCTTGGTGTTTTTGGCCTTCTATTTCAGATTCCTCACGAAACCTTAAGCACCCTGGCGGAGTCGCCATTTGTAGGCGATCTTCTCGATGGAGCGACCCCTGCCCGGGGACGTCCACGCGGCACCAACTCTTAAACCCTGCCTCTTGATCGGCGACCAACGCCCGCTGCCGCGAGCGACCAAGTTACGGGCTGAGGTTTCATCTGCGGGTTCGCTGAGACCTTCTCATCCTAAGCGTAATGCTGATGGCCTCCGTCCCGGAGTAAGGGCCCCGTCTTCTCAATGACGCGGTCCAGACCATCTCGACGGTCCCTCGGTCATCGGGGTCTCGCGACCGTCCAGACTTACCGTTGACTCAGGATGATGCTTTGCCCGGTCATTTCCTTCGGCTTGGGCAACCCCATCAACCGAAGAATCGTGGGAGCAACATCAGCCAAACTCCTGCCCGGGCCTAACTGCGCGTCCTCTTGGCCAATCACCAAAAAGGGGACAGGCTAAGGGGTATGCCGGGTATGGGGTTTTTCGGTCACCGCATCCACCATCTCATCGCAATTGCCATGGTCCGCCGTTAGGATGACGCGAAATTGATGGCGCAAGGCCGCTTGTACCACCCGATGAAACGGTAGATCCAGGGTCTCCACCACCTGAATAATCGCCGCAGGCCCTGCGGTATGACCCACTGAGCTTTTTCTGTTGCTGGAAAAGCCGCGGTAGGCCAGGGTTTCAGGACCGGGTAAAATTGACTTTCCCCCACGTTTTCACCAAAAAATGCGGGTTTCA